>CANNKH010000104.1 GCA_947504985.1 Methylococcaceae bacterium
TACCCTCCATTACCAATGAGGTTTTATCCATGAAAACAATAAGTAAGCGTTACAACCCGCTTTATGCCGCCATGTTTGTGGCAGTATTGGGTGCGTCAACCAGCCCCACTTTGGCTTTAGCTGAAGCAGGTGCCAAGTCTATGTTTTCCAGCGAAGGCACATCCGTCATGATGAATGACGATGCCGATACGCCAAAAGCCACAAGTTCACGACCTAAAGCCCGAGTTGCTTCTGAACGGGTATCACCGTCTTACAGCAGCAATGAACAGCCTGACGCTAATCCGAACAATTATGCCGGTGTGCAATACTATATTGATTTGCAAGATGCCAGCGGTCGCAGCCGACAAGTTCCCACAAGTTATACTTTTCGTAGCGGCGATGGCATCAAGCTAAAAATCAAAAGCAAGACCGAAGGCTATTTATATGTGATGAATACTAATGCGGCCGGGCAATCTACCCCACTTTATCCAACCAATGGACAACCTTCTGGCCTGATTCAAGCCAATACCATTTACACCATCCCACCACGCGGCATGATTTATTTTGATAACGAGCCAGGTACTGAAAAAGTCACCATTGCCCTTGCCAAATTTCCGTTGCCCAGCGTAGATCCTGCTTATTCGGCAAAAGGAAGCACCGCCGCTTACAGTGGACAGTCGAAGTATGACGATTGCGCAAGCAGCAGTGGTGCAGGTAGTAAAGGGATGTTTGCCTCAGAAAGTAGTTCCAGCATGGACTGCATCCGCAGTAATCATAGCGCGGGTTCCAAGGGTATGTTTACCCAAGAGGACACCAGTTCTGCCGAGCCCGCCAGTTATGCTGTTGCGCCAACCGCTGCGCTCAATGAGGGCGATGTACTGTTTGTCGATTTCAACTTGATCCACCGTTAATAACTACTACAACTAAGGAAATAACTATGAAAACAATGAACTATAAAGTCATCGCGCTAACTGTTTCAGGGATTTTTTTGCTCAGTAGCTGTGCGGCTGTGCGGGATGCCTCCACTGCCTTAGGCTCTACCGGTACGGGCATACTGGCAGGTACGGTCGCAGGTGTAGGCACGGGGATTTTGTGTGACAAGATGACGGGTGGCAAAAATACTGGGGCCTGTGTTGCTGCGGGTCTGGCTGTTGGTGCAGTAGTTGGTAAGTTTGCCGCCGATCTCGACGAACAAGCTGAAAAAGCAGTGCCTGCACAAAGTTGTTCAAAAGTTAAAGAACGTATGAATTATTCTGCAACCGAAACAAAACCCAGAGCAGGACTGCGGCTAATAGGAGCGCAAAGTTTTGTTGTTGAAAAAGGGAAATCTTTCACTCTACCTCTTGAAATGGACTTAGTTACACCAGGAGAAAATACCCCCATTGCCTTTAAAATCGACGTATCTCCTGATGGTGTCGCTCATTCCACAAGTGAAAATGAAATCAAACAGGTTTGTGGTGGTTTATTTCCATTACAGTCTGAAATCACGGGTGAATCCGAAGGCGTTTTTAACAGCACTATTAAGTTAATCAACGCAGATGGCTCTCCGATTGAAGGTGGTACTTTGAGCTTCTGTTACACCGTCGGTACTGTGAATAAATGCGGCACAGGTGTTTCGTCTTCTATTATTGCGCCAACTAAAGAAGTCGTAAAAAAATCAAGTCGGAAAAAATCTACAAAATAACCGCCGATACTTTAAAAGGGCGTACAGACATAATGCAGTGCGCCCTTTTTTGTGATGATTCAATTTACGAAATTTAAGGGGTAAGTTTTATGAGAGCAAAACAATTAGTACAGGTTTTTTTACTTGCTAATGCGCTACTAGCAACAGGTTGCGCAACAGTGGGTTCAAAATTAGATTTACAGTTAGCGCAAGAAGCGGAAACGAAAGGTTGCGAGGAAACTGACCAAGGTAAAGGGATTAGCTTAGAGGATTGCAAATTGATTTCCGAAGTGATCAAGGCAATGACAACTGATGCGACTACAGGAAAGTTCGGATTTGTTGGCTATGATAGTGATGGCAAAATCAAATTAAAAGGCAGTTACAAAGATGAAGAAGCTATTGCAAGGGCTTTCATGGTAGCCGCAACGGTTGTTGGTGTTGATAAGGTTGGTGTATCAGATGTCACGCCCCGTGAATTAGGCAAAATTAAAATGACTAAATCCTATGTGACTCCCAAAGACACAGGAGGAAAACCTAAGAAATATGCTCTTTTAATTGGAGTTTCTATTTTTCAAGATACCAAAATATCACCAATTGAAACGGCTGGTAAAGATGCCGACTTGCTTGCAGATATTTTGGAAGGAAAAAATGGATTTGAGAATGAAAATATAACTGTTATTAAGGACGAAGATGCAACAAAAGCTAACATTCTGGCTGCGATGCGTGATCTAGCAAGCAAAGTTACTTCAAAAGACGCTGTTGTATTTTATATTAGCACTCATGGAACACCCCCAAGTCACTACGGTAAAACGGGAATTGTTCCTTTTGACATGAAAAAACCCAACATAGATTGGTCTAGAGTTGACACAACAGAACTTGGCTCTGGAACAGGGGGAGTGACAAAGGATCGCAACATAAAAGTGACTAATCAAGATATTATCTCAATTGCTAAATCCCGATCAGAGGCAATTGAATCTGCAATATCATTTGATGATTTACAAAACTTCATGGCAAGTATAAAAACGGATAAGTTTATCGCAATTTTAGATACTTGTTTTAGTGGTTCAGCATTAGAAGCACTCACAAAGCCTGTAAAACCTGAATATGCCGAAGCGACTAAAAGTTCTGTTGTTAATTACAGTGATTCACATAGAAAAGCATTAATAGATGCTACTGCACAATCATGTAATGCGAGTGATTATGAAACATCACAGGTGAAAGCAGCCCTTAACGAAGCGTTTAATAATTATAAATCTAAACATCCGAATATAAAATATCCTAAAACAAACCTCAGCAGTAAATCACTTTTTGTATCTGACAAAGATATCGAAAGCTCTAATCAAGGTGTCAACAAAGCTATAGATAAAAAAATTGAAAAAAATCAAGATTATAATTTTGAGCAATTGGAAAGACTAAAAGCAGCGTTTTCTTCAGATAAATATGAGATGCAACAAGGACGGATTTTAATAACAGCTACAACTGGCAATGAAGAATCTTTATTTGATAAAGATGTACCAGAAATCCCCAATTCATTTTTTACATACTACTTAGCAAATGGATTAGAAAAATATCATGGACAAACCTTTAAAGCGTTCGATTATGCTCAATTAAGAACTCAATTGCTAGTTCAACGTGATTATGCGATTAACCACGGAAGAAAAGTTACGCAAACCCCTCAAATGACCAGCACCCCCGCTGCTTGTGCAAACATTAACTTGTCTAAATAGTCGGTAAAAATCGAATGAATTACCTTCTTAACTTATTCACTCTTTTTGGTGATTCTAACCTTTTGTTGGCTAATCATGATAAGGGGCATTACACCCTGTTATTAGCCGCTGGGTTTTCCCTTGCAATAATAATGTGGCTATTATGTTTCTACTTCGGACGTTTGTTTTTTAAGCCCTATCGTTTAACTATTGGGCAACATATCTTATCGGCTTTGTTGGCGATGATGGTTATGACCACAGTGCCCGCTTATTTCTCAGCAAGTTATATGCAGCAAGTTTTCCAAAAGATCATCATGGAATGGCGCGATTCATTAGTCAATGACGCTGCTTGGAATAATGCTGAATTCAAACTTGAGTATTACGAAATCAAAAAGCTGGGTAAAGAAGATTTTTCTAAGTCCCCGCCGCCTGAACAAGGTGGTCATGTTATTCCTTCAACAATTGGTGAAACCATCAGTAAAGTCAGTCAAATGCGAGCCAATGCTGCGGTTGCAAATTTTGATACTACATTTCCTTTGCTTTCCGTTTTTATTGGCGCAACACCAAAAATTTCGGCAAATGTTATTAATCAGGATGTTAATAATTATTTCAAAAGCAATGCTGGTGGTACTTACCCCATGGAAAAAGCAGTGCAGCTTGCGTCAAACCAGATTTATGTGGAATTACAACCACAAATTCCTCGTTTAATTTGGCTTTACCGCTTAGGCATTATTTTAAAAGTGCTGTTTTGGTACACGATTTGTTTATCTTGGATTGCCTATGCCGCTTTGGGTCAAATACGCATTTATTCCGCACACAGATCATCTTCTATAAATTCATAAGGACATACTATGTCAAACAATCACTTAATTATCGGCTTGGGCGGTACGGGCGGCAAAACCATTAAGAACTTACGCAAATCTATTTACGAGGAGTTCCGTTGTAACGATCCAAACCAATCGCGTTTTAAACCGGATTCTTCAATTTACCTCAAATATTTGTATGTTGATTCCAGTAAGCCGGATATGGCGGCGAGCGAGCAATGGCGTACACAAGATGATATTGGCAGTGACATTGGTTTAAACAAGGAAAGCTTGTTCCCCATTTCGCAAAATAATCTGAGTGTGCGTTTGAATGACGCACAACATTATCCGATTACCCACCGTTACATTGGCAAAAAAGAAGATTGGGCGGAAATTTTTTCGTCGATGAACATTAATGAAACGGCGGGTGGGCAAATCCGCCGCTTGGGTGTGGCGTTGTTTGAGCCAGAATGCACCAATTTTGGCGCCCATGTTTTGACGCTCACGCATCAACTGGAAAGTGCCAGCACTCAGCAAGGTGTACAGTTTCATGTGTGCAGCGGTTTGGCGGGCGGGACAGGCAGCGGTTCTTTTTTACATGTGATTGCCCAATTACGCGCCAAATTTCCGAACTCTTCACACTATCCCATTTTTTTGTATCTGCTATTACCCGAAGAAAATTCACCTTGGGCGAGTAATGGCGAAAAAACTAATTACTATGCCAATGGTTACGCCGCATTGCAGGAATTAAATGCCTATCTGGTCTCTGATGCCAGCGAAACGCCTAATAAGGGCGGTCCTTTATTCGCGCCGATTGATTTGACCGGACAAACACAGCGTTTTGAAAACTCCAGTTTGGGTAATGCCTCCAAGCTAAAAGACCGTTTGCAAGGCTGTTTTATTCTCGATAACGTCAACGAAGCCAGCATTAAAATTCCCGTGCAAGAAGTCACGCAGTTGTTTGCACAATTGTTGTATCAACGGGTCTTTGTGTTGGATGATCCGGCGGCATCCATTCCTCAGAATGTTAAATCAGCGATTTCGCTGGAAAATTTTAATATTCCTGATGAAGCTAAGGCCAGCGACAATAATTTTAAATTGCGTACTGTGCGTTTACAGACGTTTGGTGTGAAAAAAGTTGTTATTCCAGACGAAGAAATCCGTGAGCATTTATCCGCTTGCTTTGCCGAACAAGCGATTTTGCAAATGTTGTATAACAATTGGATGCCAGGCGATACCCGTTTCCGAGCCGAACCTAAAAACCAGTCTTTTGCTGATTTTGTGCAAAAAGAGGCTAATCGTCGCCCGTGGAAATTAAGCAATAACCAGATTACCTTATCCGAAGGTTTGCTGGAAACCGAGAGCAACGCGCATTGGAATGATCTGGGCAGTGAATGGGCGCAAGCGGCGAATGAGCTTAAAAACACGGCTTGGGTTGTGCCGGTTTCAGGTGGTCGCGATGAACGCCTGGATTTATTACAAAAAGCGTTTCAGGAACATTATGACAAACGCTTTAGAAATACTGGGGTTGAGACCTTTTACAAATCCAAACAGGATGATTTGGGCAGGGAAAATACCCATATTGCTGAAGTCGCTGATGCGGTACAAGCCTGGATGTTTCAAAAATGGCAGGAAGGCGAGTATGGTTTTGTTGACTTACAAACCCTGTTAAACGATCTGGTTGAAGACATTAAAAACAGGAACGGTAAAATCGCCGAACGCTTAAAGGCAATGGATAGCCGCCGTAGTGAATTGTTAGACCTGATCTCTAAAAATAAGGACGCTTGGGGCAATGTTGGTATTTTTGGCAAAATGGCAGGAAAACGCGAAGCCTTGTTTGATAGCCAAGCTGAATGCCTAAAAGAATATTACGAATTGCAAACCTGGAATGTTGCTTGGCGATTTGCTGAACAATTGTTACTACGTTGCCTTAATGAATTGCGTGATAAAACCCAGCTTATTTTTGTAGAATTTAAACGCAGTATCGAAGACACGCAGCAATTTTTTGATAAACGCCGCGTTGCCACCTGCCGCTCTGGGGAAAGCACCGACATTAAACAGAATCTGATTAAGTTTTATGAACCCGATAAGGTGCAAGAGTTTTGTCGCAACCTATTGACCTCGGAAAGCAAGCAAAAACAATGGGCGCAACGGTCTCGTTCGGAATTTGTGAATACCGCTGAAACCAACAAAATTGATACGCGTAGCAAAGAAAAATATTTCGGTGCCCTGCTTTGTCATGGTGATTTAAGAAATACGCTTGAACAAGTGGCGCGTGATAATTCGCAATTGGAGCATGATGAGGCAACTAGCCTTAATAACCGCTTGATTGGTGCCAATATTGTTTCACGTTTGGCGGGACAATTTCAGGATCGGGAAAAATTACGCACCTATATCCGTGATATTGTCGCCAGTACCCAAACTTTTATGCGTTTTAACCAAAGTGAAATCACTAACACACCCAGTGCAGTAATGGCAGTTATTTTGCCGCGTTGCGATGAGGTAAAAAACTTCCGTGATGAGTTGGCGGGGTTGTTTATGGGCAATCAAACGCCTGGTATCACGATGTGTATTGTTGATAGTTCGCGTAATCTCAATCAGATTTCATTGGTTTGTTTTAAATTTGGTTTTCCGTTGCGCTTTTTGCAGCCGGTGCAATTTCTGAAAGAAAAATATGATTTACGCTTACAGCAAAATCCAACCCGTGCGCGGCTTGAGGTGCATATCGAAGATCATCCTGCCGACCGCTTGCCGGAATTGTTCCGTCCACGTCCTGACCAAATGGGCAACCGCATCTTGCCGTTATATCAATTGGCATTGGCATTGGCGTTATTGCAAGTCTTGCACGACCCAGCCACTAATAAACAACGTTGGCGTTTGGAAACCTTGGACAGCGATGGGTTGCCTGAATATCATTTTTATCCGAATGATGTACTTGCGCTGTTTACGGTGACAGCCGATAACGATGTGATTGCTGTCGGCGTGTTACAAGAAGCGGTTAATAGCGCCACCGAAGAACAGGTGTTTTATCTTGAAAAAGCCGTCAACCCCATCATCAAGTCTGAGCATTACAAGCTAGCCAGTAACCGCGAAACCTTAAAGGTCAAGTTACGCGAACAGTTAGGGATGGTGTTAACGCATCGTGGCAACAATGTCGAAGATGCCTTTTATATCAAATTACGCGAAAGTACTAAAAATGCTATCTCGTTAATCGATAGCCCCGCCTGATTTTTTAATTTTTTGGAGTTTAAGAATGGCACAAGCAACAGCAAGATGTACCAATCGCGTTAATTGCGATCTGGCAATATCAAATGAATTGATCGAAATCCCCCAAGACGGCAAATGTCCTGAATGTAGAAAACCTTTACTGGCTGAGGGGGCTAACAGTAACAGCGCAACCGATGAAGCACGTCGTAAACGGGTTCGCTTGATGGCAATGGGTGGCGGTGTAGCGGGTTTGTCTGTAGTAGGCTTATTAGTATGGGCATTAACGGGAACAGATACATCAGAACCGAAATCCGTTGATATGGATTTGGCCAGCATGGAAGCCTCTAACGTAATCCAAGCAAATGAATCACCTGTTATTGCAGCTCCGCCAGTTGCACCAGAACCTGTCGTTTTAGCACCCGCCGTTGAGCCAGAGCCTGCCGCTGTGGTGCCAGTAGTAGAGCCGGTATCCACTGCGCCCTCGCTAGAAACCCAACAGCATGTTAAGCAGGGTATGATGTTTGTATCATTGTCAAAACAAAGCCTGAAAACGCGCAGTGAAAATATCAAAAATGCGTTAGTGGAATTTAATACCGCCGTTAAACAAGAAGAGGCACAAGGTCGTTGTTTTGCTATTGCCTATATGAATCGCGGTATTGCTTATTGGCAAGATAAAAAACTTAATTTGGCAGAAAAAGATTTAATTAAGGCCAGTGAATGCGATGCTAAAGATCCGGTTATTTTTTATAACTTGGCTTCCTATTATTCAGCTATCAATAAAACCGATCTGGCTTTAGAACCTTTAGATAAAGCTTTAAGCTTGGGTTTTAATGATTGCGATGTATTACGCAAAGACGGGGATTTAAAAAACTTACGCAAGCAGGATGATTTTCGTCGGACATTAGAAAAACATCAGTTGTTTTGTGTGCGATGAGTGCTATCCAAAATTATGCTAAACAATACCTTCAAAACCGTTTTTAAAGTCAGCATTCCATTGTTATTGCTTTCAGCACTCGTTTTTGTATCTGTCAAAAACGATGACAGCTATGATGCCAATAGCGTCATGGCTGAACTGAAAAAAACTGCCACAGCTTCTCTGTTGGAAAATCGTATTGAGCAAGCGATCAACAATGAACAAATTGATGACGCGGTGATGTATCACCATTTAGCGAATTGGTTGGAGATTCCGTTGAGTACTCAGCTCGTGGCTAAACTTCAAGCTGAGGATTCCTTATTACAGCGAACATGGCGTTTTGGCAAAAATGCCGCTCAAGGTTTTGTAAAAGGTGATGCAGATAATGCGGCGGGTATTGCTGGATCAATTGCGGCTGATTTAACGCCCTATGGTGATGTACGGGATTTTTCTATACAGTCCATGCGTTATTTTAATGGCGGGACTGTTGATAAATTTGTGTATGGGTTGGCGGCGATTGGGTTGGCTACCACGGCGGCGGTTTACCTTTCTGCGGGGGCGGCGGAACCTATTGATGTTGGCGTGTCTGTTCTGAAGACTGCCAAAAAAACCGGCAATATCTCTTCTGACTTAGTTAAAGAATTTGGCAAAGGTGTGGAGGAAACACTGGATTTACAGATATTAAAAAAACGGCTAAGTACAATTGATTTAGCTAATCCTGTCCGTAGCGCTGAAGCGATTAAAGAAGCGGCAGTTTCCGCAGTCAAAAAAGACAAGTTACTCAAATTGGGAAATGAGCTGGCTGAGATTAAGAAAATTCATAATGCGACCGGTTCAATTTCTGATACGGTCAAGTTGATGAAATATGCTGATAGTATTGATGATGTTAAGCGGATAGGTCGATTGGCAGGTAATTTTAAAGGGCAGACCAGAGCGATACTTGCCGTGTTAGGGAAAAATGCGTTGCGCTTAACACGGTTTGCTGCTGTGCAGTTTATTAGTTTTGCCTTAATGATTGCATCGTTATTGATTTCGCTGATTTCATTTGTAATGGGAATTGTTAGCAGCACTTTAGCTTTGTTTCGTAAGCATCGGTAATATGTAACTAGTGTCTGACCGAAAAAGCAAAAAATAAAAATCTAACTGAAAGGCTTGCTAAATTTCAGACGAAAATTGGCTGGCTGTTTATGAAAGATGGCTAATACAGCGTTAAATCCGACAATTATTAACAA
>CANNKH010000105.1 GCA_947504985.1 Methylococcaceae bacterium
CCAGCGCACGGTTGAAATCGGAATGGCATCGTAAACACATTCAACATTGTATTCGCCCTTGAGCCGAAAGGCGGTGACATCAAACTGAAGTATGCCGACTGCACCCAAAATAAGGTCATTATTTTTTAGCGGCCTGAATAACTGGGTTGCGCCTTCTTCAGTAAGTTGCATGAGACCTTTTTGCAATGCCTTGGCACGCAATGGATCTTTTAATACCACGCGGCGGAACAGTTCTGGCGCGAAATAAGGGATACCCCCATATTTAAGCGATTCACCTTGGGAGAAGGTGTCGCCAACTTGAATGGTGCCGTGATTATGCAAACCGATGATGTCACCAGGATAGGCTTCTTCAACGCTTTTGCGCGTATCGGCCTGAAAAGTGATGGCATTGGCGACTTGTACCGATTTACCGAGGCGGACATGATAGATTTTCATGCCTTTGTCGAATTTGCCTGAACAGACGCGTAAGAATGCCACGCGGTCACGGTGAGCTGGATCCATATTGGCCTGCACTTTAAAAACGAAGCCGGTAAATTTATCTTCATCCGGCATAACGAGACGCTGTTCAGCTTCACGCGGTCTGGGTGCGGGTGCGTATTCTGCAAATGCGTCGAGCAATTCCAGAATTCCGAAGTTGTTGATCGCTGAGCCAAAAAATACCGGCGTCAGTTTGCCTGCCAGATAGTCGTCAAGCTCAAATTCATGGCTGGCGCCTTTGACCAACTCGATTTCATCACGAAGTTCCTGCGCTTGGTCGCCGAGTAATTCATCAAGTTTAGAATTATTCAGCCCTTTGATAATTTCCGCCTGAGCGATTTTGCCGCCATGTTGGGCGCTGAATAAATGAATCTCGTCTTTATATAAATGATAAACACCTTTAAAGCGCTTGCCCATACCGATAGGCCAGGTCATCGGGGCACATTTTATTTTCAAGACATTTTCAACTTCATCCATTAATTCAATCGGCTCACGACCTTCACGGTCGAGTTTATTGATGAAGGTTAAAATGGGCGTGGTTCTTAATCGGCACACTTCCATTAAATTAATGGTGCGCTCTTCGACGCCTTTAGCAACGTCGATAACCATTAATGCGGAATCTACTGCTGTTAAAGTACGGTAAGTGTCTTCAGAAAAATCTTCGTGTCCTGGGGTGTCGAGCAGATTGATAATGCAGTCTTTGTGTTCAAACTGCATTACCGAGGTGGTGACCGAAATACCTCGTTCTTTTTCCATTTCCATCCAGTCTGAGGTCGCATGGCGGGCGGCTTTGCGTCCTTTTACTGAACCTGCTAACTGGATAGCGCCCCCGAATAATAGCAGCTTTTCGGTAATCGTTGTTTTACCCGCATCTGGGTGGGAGATGATAGCGAAAGTGCGGCGTCGTTCGCGTTCTGAGAGTATTTCTGACATGCTTTTGTTGCTGGGTTTACTGTAAAGCGGTGAATTATAGCTGAATCTATCTGCATAATGTTGTGAATATGGAGGTTGACAAGGCAAGCTCATTGGTCTTGTAAAGGGAATTTCATATTAAAGTATTACACTTTAGAGTATTCGCCAAAGGGGACGCGGTGAATGTCAATCGGTAGTAGCGTTAAAGAAAATGCCAGTGTCTGCTACCGCAACTTATTAATCGTAATTATAGAAAAGGTTTAAACCCATGAAAATACGACAAATCGCAAGCGCTGTGGCAATGACTATTGCCTGCACTAGCGCTGCTTGCGCCGCTACGCCTAGCGTTAAATTGAAAATAGTCGCCATTAATGACTTTCACGGTCAATTAGAATCACCAGGTAGTCTGCGTGCTTTACCAACGGATGCTTTTGGTACTGTTCCTGTCGGTGGTATCGATTTTTTGGCAGGTTACCTTGCTGACATCAAAAGTAAAAATCCTAATACGGTAGTGGTTTCTGCCGGTGATATTATTGGTGCAACACCTTTAGTTTCGGCACTATTTCACGATGAAGGTACCATCGAAACGATGAATCGTGCCGGCCTGGATATTAATGCTGTTGGTAATCATGAGTTTGATGAAGGCAAAACTGAATTGCTGCGTATGCAAGAAGGCGGTTGTCATCCAACGGATGTAAACAGCTGCCAAGGTGCAGTTGTGGGTACGCCTGTGCCTTTTGAAGGCGCGCAATTCAAATTTTTAGCCGCTAACGTTGTGGATAAAAAAACTGGTAATACGTTGTTTCCTTCTTACGAAATTAAGGAATATGAGGGGATTAAGGTTGCTTTTATCGGTATGACCTTAAAAGAAACGCCGTCAATTGTTACACCAAGCGGTGTAGAAGGCTTAGCATTTAAAGATGAAATCGCGACTGTAAATCGTCTGGTACCTAAATTACGTCGTTTAGGCGCTAAAGCAATTGTCGTTTTAATTCATCAAGGCGGTGTTACACCAACTTCACAATCAGTGGCAACAATTAACAATTGCGATGGTAATCTTGATGGCTCGCCAATTAAAACGATTGTCAATGGCTTATCCAATTCGGTTAATCTGGTGATTTCAGGTCATACCCATCAAGCTTACAACTGCAAACTAGCAACTAAAAATCCTAATCATTTAATCCCTGTGACCAGTGCTAACAGCCAAGGCCGCGTGTTGACTGATATTGATATGGTACTTAATAGCAGAAGTGGTAGATTAACTAGCGTCAGCGCTGTCAACGTCGCCGTCGATAGAAACAATACCAGTATTACGCCTAACGCTGACATCAAGTTGATTGTTGATAACTATAAATCATTGGTAACCCCCATTGCCAATCGCGTTATCGGTAACATTACTGCCGATCTGACAAGAGTCGCTAGCGCGGGTGGCGAAAATGTTATGGGTGATGTGATTGCGGATGCTCAGTTGGCGGCTACTAAAGAACCTAAATTTGGTGGTGCGCAAGTTGCCTTTATGAATCCTGGCGGTGTTCGTGCAGATTTGACGTTTGTGTCAAGCGCCGCAGGTGAAGGTGATGGAAACGTCACATTCGGTGAAGCGTTTACCGTTCAACCTTTCGGTAATAGTTTAGTTACGCTGAGTTTGACCGGGGCGCAAATTGAAGAAATGCTGGAACAGCAGTTTGTCGGATGTCCTAATGGTCAAGCGTTTAACCGTATTCTGTTGCCTTCTGCGGGTTTCAATTATGCCTGGAGTGCTACTGGACCAGCGTGTGACAAAGTTGATCCGACCAGTATCTCGATTAACGGTGTTGCCATCGATCCTGCGGCTAGTTACCGCGTGACTGTCAACAGCTTCTTGGCTGATGGTGGTGATTTGTTTTCGGTGTTGAAAAAAGGGACGGATCGTTTAGGTGGTGCTCAAGACAGCGATGCGCTTGAGGCTTATTTTACAGCTAACACGCCTGTCGCTCCTGTTGCTTTAGACAGAATCCTATTGTTGCCATAGCAGTAAAGTCTTTAATAAAACCACTGTTGCTAAGCAACAGTGGTTTTATTATTTAGAGGCTTATCCGTTTATTTCTCATGTAAATGCCAGATACCTTGTTCGTTAAGTAAGCCCCGCTTAAGCCAACTTTCCAGTGTTAATCGATCTTGCTCATAGACTTCTGGACAATATAAGTTTGTTTCTTGTTGCTGCTCAATGGCAATAAGCCATTGCTCCCAGGCGGTAATATTTTCGATACCAAAACGTTCATCCTCAGGATGACCCAAAGCGTAGAGCATGGCGGGAGTATTTCGACCTTTAACGCAAATCAGTCCTAAACGTCTAGTAGGAATACCGAGGTTTTTTGCAGTTTTAACCAGTTCTTCTGTGATGATAATTTCGGTGTTAAATAGTCGTGTCAAGGCTTCCATTCTCGAAACGAGATTTAAAGGATCGCCGAGTATCCCAAATTTCCGTACACCACTTTTTGGACCTAAATCGCCCATTACCACAAGACCAGAGGTTAAACCAATGCCGGCGTTGATAGTTTTGCGTATCTCTTCAAGCACTTTCGGTGCAAATTTATCGGCATACCGTAACGGCACTGAGGCAAAAAAGTTTTGCTGCAATATCGTCAGTTCTAATGCGGCTTGCAGGGCATTCTGATAAATTTGTTCTTGCTGATTTTGAAGAAAAGGCCAGTGATAGCAAACCATGTCGCCAACGTAGGCTTCCAGCCAGCCGTGATATTTGTCTTGCAACATCAACGACGTTTCATTGAGATAGTCATTCATCAGATTGAGGACATTTTCAGGTTCTTGCAAGATGCCAGTAATTGTGGAGTAACCTTCGAGGTCGCTCATCAATACCACAACTTGGCTACTGGTATTTTTAAAGCTTTCAGTGGTTTTTAGTTTAAGTAGCATGCTATGGACTTGCTGAGGCAAGTATTGGCTAACCAGTTTTCCCTGCCTAAAACCTATTAACAAACGGGCGCCAGTTGTCTGCAATGCACCAGCTACAAATGTTGAGAGGGTTGCGCTAACCGGCCAGAGCTGTAATAGCGGATTGAAAATGCACAATGCCATCATAATGATTAAAAGCAAACCGCCAACAAGCCATAATATGGGCTGTCTTAGATAGGCGCCTACCAGAACACTGACGATAGCTACGCTAATAAATATTAGCGTGCTGATAATTTTGTTTGGTCTGTGTGGCGTGTCGCCGTTTAATAGGGTTTCTACGCCATCTGCAAGATATTGCGCTCCGGGTGTCAACAGCTTTGGTCCGGCAAGCGCTGTGGTCATGGGGGTGATGACCGTATCAGTCGATTCAGTGGGCGCTGTAACCTGAAAAATAATCGCTTTATTTTTGGCGAGAGCGGCTAATTGGGTTGCTGTATCCAGATCACATGATGCTAATGTGCTTAGTGGCAGAAACAGTCGGTCGGGATTGATTTGTACTTCGTATAACGGTTTACTTAAGCGAATGCGTAGGCAAGGCGTAGCGTTGTCGCATATCTCGTTTTGGCTGTTATCTTCCAGAGATGATTTTAGTCGTTTTGGATCGACTGACCCTGCAAGTCTTAACACCGCATGGTTAGCGGTTAAATCAATCCAGCGAGCAATGGAGCTGTGGCGGGTTAGCAAGCGATCCAAGGCTTCAATGCCTTGATCGGAAATTACCGTGGCGGCATCAAAATCAAACAGCAAAAAATCCGGTAGATTTTTTTGCCCGGAAGCAAAAGGAGCCATGAGAAATTGCGAAATTGCTTGCTCGCTCATTTTTAATGGTGATTTACCCGCTTCACTGCTTAGCACTTCGCACTGGTTAGCGGAGGTTACCGAGCATTGCGGCTTAGACCAGCGAACTTCACCATTTTTCTCAATGCAGCTCGCATAAGGCATACGCCCTTCCAGTACCTTAGATACTCTGGCATCCAGAAAAATACCTTTAGCGCCTGCGGCCACTAAGCGTTCGGTTGCCAAAGCAAATAGGGGCAATGCCTGGATACGTGTTACATCCTCTGGTATTTTTTCGTCCATAACAACAACGGCGACATATTTCCATTGACTCCGCGCTTGTTTGACGATTGCAGAATCATGAATCCAGTAATCAATAGTACTATCAAATGCAAAATCTAAACCCATGCCGGTTAAAGCGGCTATTGATATAAAATTCAATAGCAATTTAATGCTAATGGATGGCATGGGTTATCATCCTTTTAAAATTGATGCGTTAGCCAAATAGCTTCTGATGCTGAAGGATAGGGGGCATCTTTAATGACCGCCGTTAGGCAATCGATAAGCTGCTTATCGATCTGACTTTTTGACGATGAATCCTTGGTAACAGGAATGACCTCATTGACTTGCCCCGTTTTTTCTACCAACCAGCTAATCTTAATTTTGGTATTGGTCGGGTTAATCGCTCTACACAATTCTATGTCTGGCTCCATTGCTAAAACGATTTGTTCTTTGGCGCTGTCCAAACCATTTTGCGAAAGTCCAGTTATTGAACGCATTCTGACAGAGGTTGTTCTTTCGGGTAACTTAGCGTCCGATTCCGAACTATTACCCGCAATAATACAACTCAACGCATTTTGACCACTTTTGCTAACGCTGCAATTTATTTTGTTGTTCGTCCACGAACCACATGAAACCAAATCGCTGGGTTTTATCCAAGGAAGCTGATTACTGTTGACGCTAATGCTAATGGTGTCAGAGGAGCGATTTTGGCAGATTCCTTGTGCTTTTTGGGCATCAGTGCCCATTTGTGATTTAAACCACAATCGTGCGCCAGGCATGAGATCAAATTCGCTACCCAGAGCAATATCATCAATTACGCCACAGGTATTACCTTTAATTGCCACACCATTACTTTTGTTTGCTAAATAACGCAAAACACCACATTCTTGGGCATGCAAGTTAATTGCGTACCCCAGAAAAAAAATGGCATTTACTAATAGCACGTTTTTTTTGAGTCTTAATAGCATATTCACTCCTGAGTTAGTTACGTTTAAGTTTTAGCTTTTGCCTATAACCTTGTCGCGATCAAGTTTCTTGTACAACTAAATTTTTGTTTGCATATTATTCCCAGCGGGAGATGCCTCATTTGCAAAACTGAGGTCGTTGTCAGCTTTCAAATGACCATTATACTTAGTTCTCACTATAAGATTGTGGAATGCGTCGTTTATCAAAACGTTGCATTGCCATTAAAATTATTTTTTATGAATTAAGGAAGTTATCAGCTCAACTCAATATTCAAATAAAGACGGACTGATTTTACCGATTCCGCCGTTTGGTTTGAGATGATTTACTTTGAGCGTTTAGTGGAGTTGTAGTTAAATGAACTGACAACGCCACGCTTGTCGAATTTTATTACTAGATCTTCTGTTTCACTTTCGGTAAACGCATTATAACGATAATTTCCATAAGTCCATGTCTTCAAGCCATTTTCTATCCCTGTTCTCCACGGATTACCGAAGGTTCTAAAAATATCATTCTCTGTGGTTTCTCCTATGCGTATTGTCTGCACTTGACCTGCTGGAAATTCATGTCCCATTGAAGCGCATCCTGAGCCTAGTGCGCACAGTGATAAAACAAGAGCGCGAAAAACCTTGCGCAGTGACAAAACAGTAAAAAAATTTGCATTCATTGGGTTGTTATCCTTGTAGCTATATTAGAGTAATGGAGGGAAAACATTATTAAATGTCCTGTTGCTTAACGTCATGAATATAAATTGTAGCGCCGATCACTGCGGCCGGAGCAACAATGATATTTAGTATCGGCAAAGTAAGTCCAATCATGGTTAGGCCGCCAAAGCTTAATGCACCCAGTCGTATTTCTTTAGCAAGCTGCTTTTGCTCTAAGAATAAAACACCTTCATTTTCAAGTGGATAGGCCATATATTCAAGTGCCATGCCCCAAGCACCAAACAACGCCCATAAAAAAGGGGCAAAAACATTAATACCTGGAATAACAAATAGTACCAATAATGGCAAGGCTCGGGTTGCTAAATAGGCTACCCGTTTAAACTCTGCTGCCATTACTTTTGTGATAGGTTGTTCTTCCGTTGTACTTGTTTGGCCAGTAATCACTGCTAGTGTTTTCGCCGCCAATTTTCCGTAAAAAGGTGCGGCAATCATATTGGCCATAACGGTAAATGTGAAAAATCCCGCGATAAAAAAACAGCTAAAAAACAGTGGCCATAATATCCAGTCGAGCCATTGCAGCCAATGGGGTATAAAACTGTTGATCAATTCATTGATATAGTAATAACCCAGCGTTAAGGCAACACTGTATAACACCAGATTAACTAAAATAGGAATCAACAAGAAGCGGCGTAGTTCAGGATTTGATAGTAATTTCAATCCCTTAATAAAATAGTTTGCGGCGGTTATTGGATTATTACCTTTCTTGGTTAATATCATTTTAAACTCCTCACACCCAGCTCGGATGGATTTAAAATTACACCGCGTTCAGTCACGATAGCCGAAATTAGTTCAGCGGGTGTTACGTCAAAAACAGGATTCCATGCACTAACCAAAGCCCCTTCCTTTAGATAACATGCCGGTAATAATTCATTTTGATGGCGTTGCTCAATAGCGATTTTATCGCCGTTGTCGATAGTCCAGTCTATTGTTGTTATCGGTGCAACAACCATAAATTTTACGCCGTGTTGTTTCGCCAACACGGCCAGAGAATAGGTGCCTATTTTATTAGCGGTATCACCATTAGCCGCAATTCGGTCGGCACCGACGATAACCCAGTCTACCTTGCCGGACTTCATTAACCAAGCGGCAGCCGAATCCGCAATCAGCGTTGCTGGAATCCCCTCCTGAGCCAGCTCCCAAACGGTTAATCGCGCACCTTGCAGCCAAGGTCGCGTTTCATTAGCGTAAATAGTTATAGGTTGTTTGCTATGAACTTTACGGATAACGCCTAACGCCGTACCGTAGCCGCCAGTGGCTAATGCCCCCGTATTACAGTGCGTTAGTATGCCTTTAGTGTTAACCAAAAGATCCGCGCCCAGCTCACCCATTTTATAATTTGCAGCAATATCATCAGTGTGGATTTTCTCGGCGCAGGCTAATAATGTCGATGGATCGGCATCCGTTTGAGTCAATGTTTTTTTCATCTGATCCAAGGCCGTGAACAGATTTACCGCAGTCGGCCTAGATTTTGCCAATAGCTCAATATCGTCTGCTACTCGTTGCCGCCATCCGTCTGCATTGCTGGAATAATGCTGATAGGCTGACAGCACTACGCCATAACCGGCGGCAATACCAATGGCGGGGGCGCCGCGCACGCGCATGGTCGCAATCGCTTCAGCTACGCCAGCAGCATCAAGGTATTCGTTATAACAACAGGTATCCGGTAATTGCCGTTGATCCAATATTTTCAACGTCTTTCCCGTCCATTGCAGCGATTGTACAGCCAATTTATTCATCTCTAAAACCCACAAAAAAGTGATAAAAGTATCTCTCAACACATTAATTACTAAGGAATGGGTACAAAACAACTTCGCTGTGTGTAATCTCGGTGGATACCATGACCGCCAGTCCTTTGAGGACTGGCAGTCATCATATTGCCGAACTGTGTCATGCTCATTCCTGAGAAACAGTTGCTGAAGTTGTCGAGCCAACCTTATAGGCGATTGATTATACCCGTTGAATCGAAATCCGTAACGTTGTGACAATGTTGCTATGGACAGCATTTAGATTATTAATTGTTAAATCGGCAAAATAAACTGATTTTTATTTCTAAGGAATGAGTACAACACGTCTCAGTAATATAATGACCGCTAGTCTTTTGAAGACTGGTAGTCATTGCATCCACAGAGATTACAACACACATCGAAGTTATTTACGCGTTCATTCCTAATAAAGTTGTTATGTATCAACTGGTTATTGCAGTTGGGTGTTTAAAAAAAATGCACTTAATTGCCTAGCCTTCTCAGAATAGATACTTTTTATATCTATTAATGGTTTGTTTTAAGTGATTGCCAATTTTGCATCCTTTATGCAATCATGCTTGTGCTATTTGGAAGG
>CANNKH010000106.1 GCA_947504985.1 Methylococcaceae bacterium
CTGATTTGTAAGTTGCGCCATGATTCAAAACTTTATTTCCCTTACGCGGGCGAGTATTCAGGGAAAGGCAAACCACGTAAATATGGCGAAAAACTGACGCTGGAAACCTTGACGAAGGCTCATTTAAAAACAAAATTCGTGGAAAAAAACATCAGGACACAGACTTACCAAGTGAAAATTTGGCACAAAAATTTCCCGGAAATACTGAATGTCGCCATCATCGTAAAAACCAACCTAAAAACGGGAAGAACCGCGAAGGTGTTGTTGTTTAGTGATGACCTAAACCTGGACAGTGAAACTTTGATCGGTTATTACTCCTTACGTTTTCTTGAGAGTTTAACTTTCGCGATACCCTCTGGGGCATAAATGCCAAACAATATTGGGGATTAGAAGATTTTATGAATGTCAAAGAAACGCAAGTCAACAATGCCGCCAACCTTTCTCTCTTTATGGTGACCTTTTCGCAGCTATTGTCAGCCAAAATCGAGGGCATCAACAAGGGCAGTATGCTGGATTTAAAAACTATTTTCAGGGCGCGCAAATACACGCGCCGGATTATCAATTCGCTCGGCAAAAATTCAGAGGAGTTTTATATTGATGATAGGATTTTCCAAGCCGTAGAAATCGGCCGAATTCATGCAAAAGCGGCCTGATTTTTGGCGAAGGTATTGATAAAGTTAATATATATTTGGCTTTGATGTTTTCTATCGCAGATATTGCCAATCCATACTGATAAGGGAACTTAAAATTTAGACCACAAAGTCGAAAGCCGCATGAATCCTACATTCTGGTAATCGGCATTTTTGACTGAAATGCCTAATTTTTTCAAAAGTGGATGAGTCTTCATTTTTAACAATCTTAACTAATTGATTTTTATTAAATTACCATGATGAGAATTGCTGGTGCTATCTCGTTTCATTTCTATTTGGAGCATTTAGCGCTAGGTCTTGGCGTTGCTTTCTGAATGGCGTGTTGACGTTGGATATAATGCTGATAATCTTTTCTGGAGTTATCTAAGGTTGTGTAGTCAAAAATAATTTTCCACTTTGGCCGCTGTGAATTTGTGTACGAGCGAATTTATTCGCCTTAGGTGATTAAAATTGCTCATGTAAATGAGCCTGTTAATATCAATTAAGTGGCGATCAATTAACTTCGTTCGACTCATCAAAAGAGGTGCTTATATGCAAACATTAAAAAAACAATTAAAACAAAATCTGGCTTTTATTTTCGTTAGCACGCTGTTTTCCGTTTGTAACGCTGCAATGGCAGAGTCTGATATGCAAATTCAAGAAAGAGTTCTTAAAGCGCGAGAAATGACTCATCAACAACAGATAGATCATACGACCCATATCAGCCCTATCGATAAGAGTCTGGATTTTCATGGTGTTTTTTACGGTTTTTTGCCTTGCAACGATTGCAATGGTATTAAAACGACGCTGTCTTTAAAACAAAAAAACAATTATTTATTAGTGACTCAGCCCGCTCGGGAATCCTCAAGGGAGTATTATGAAAAAGGAAAATATAGCTGGAATGATGAAAGTCAGACCGTTGTTTTAACACCGCGCAATCAATCAAACACACGTCAGTATTATATTGAAAATGAAGGCACGCTTATCCAGCTTAATAGCGATGGAACGCGGATTACCGGTGATCAAGCGGATGATTATATTTTACGCAGAAGTGATACGGTCAAGTCTCGTGAGGTACATATTCACTAGGCTCTGTTGAGGTGTCACAGGGGTCAACTACGAATTGAAGAAGCGGTCTATCTTCAGTCATTGATGTCTTGCTCAATTTAGAATCCCTGAAATGCGCCGTTTAAATTATTTAATTAGCAATGGGGCTGTAACAGAGTTGTAACCTAATTTTCATACCCCCTTAATATATTTTACTTTTAAAGCGACTAGAATCGCGCATGGAAGGTTGAAACCTCCATGTCAACACATGCGCTTGTCAGTAATTATGGCGGGTGCGTCTTAAGAAGGCACCAAATTAATAACCGGAAAATTTTTTATGAAATTAAAACTTACCACCATCGCGGTTGCCGCTGTTTTGTCAGCGGGCACAACTGCTATTAGTCATGCTGCTACTCCTGATTCATTTCCTGCTCCACATTCAGACCGTACCACCTGGTTTGCTGCAGGTAATGAAGCGGTTAATAAAAATGCTACGCTGGTTCGTAATAACGGCAAAGCCAAAAATGTTATTTTATTTGTCGGTGACGGTATGGGGATTTCTACTGTTACTGCTGCACGCATTTTGGCTGCTCAGCAACCTAATATTATCGATGCAAGCAACACCACCGCTGCTAGTAGTGGCGAGGAAAATTCATTAAGTTTCGAATTGTTCCCTTATTTGGCATTATCAAAAACTTATAGCGCAAATCAACAAACCTCTGATTCTGCTCCAACCATGACTGCTATGGTTACTGGTGTAAAAACGCTTGATGGCGTACTGTCTGTCGATCAAGGCGTAACTCGCGCTGATTGCTCAACTGACTTGAAAACTCATCAGTTAAGGACAATTTTAGAAATTGCTGAAACTGTTGGAAAATCTACTGGCTTAGTGTCTACCGCTCGTATTACCCACGCAACGCCTGCGGCTAACTACGCACACACGCCAGAGCGTAATTGGGAAGCTGATGCAAATCAACCCGCTGGTTGTGCCGTTCCTGACATTGCTCGTCAATTGGTTGAGTTCAATAAAGGTAATGGTATAGAAGTTGCTTTGGGTGGTGGTCGTGAATACTTCAGACCTAACACGGTTGCAGATCAAGAAGATGCAGGTAAATTTGGTAAACGTTTAGACGGTCGCGATTTGACTGCTGAATGGACGACCAAGTACGGCGCCAATAGCAAGTTCATTTTTAATAAAGCAGAGTTTGATGCTATCAACACGAGTACGACCACCCATTTGTTGGGTTTGTTCGAACGCTCAATGATGGAATTTGAGGCTGACCGTTTAAGCGATACTGCGGGAGAGCCAAGTCTTGCAGAAATGACCGAAAAAGCCATTAAGATCTTGCAAAATAACCAAAAAGGTTTTTATCTTCATGTTGAAGGCGGTCGTATTGATCACGGTCACCATGCTGGTAATGCATACCGTGCATTGACCGACGCCATCGCTTTATCTGATGCTGTTAAAAAAGCAGTAGAAGTTTTGAAGGCTACTGGTGAATTGGAAAATACGCTGATTGTTGTTTCTGCTGACCACAGCCATACCTTTACCATTGGCGGCTATCCTCAACGTGGTAACAACATTTTGGGTAAAGTAATTGAGCCAGGTAAAACCAGTCCTACACTTGCTTATGACAAAGCACCTTACACTACGTTGACCTATGCAAATGGCCAAGGTTATTACAAAAACGTTCCAGGTGAAGTGATTTATGATGCAACACTGTATCCTCCTCATGCTGGTCGTATCGAAGATATGACGGCTGTAGATACCACTGATGCTAATTTCCATCAAGAAACTGCAGTGCCATTAACTTCTGAAACACATGCTGGTGAAGATGTGGCTATTTATGCAATGGGTCCAGGTGCGCATCTGTTTCAAGGTACTCTTGAGCAAAACGTGATTTTCCACGTTATGAACAGAAAGATGGCTAGATAATATTAAGCCGGACATTTTCTTTTAAAAGGAACCTATTCTGGCTGGATGCTCGACAAGGGTGCGCAACGCACCCTTGTTTGTTTCTGGCATAAAACAACTATACGCATTATCAGGAATTGTTTTAATGAAAACGCTATTAGCTTTTTTGCTTGTCCTCTTGTTGTCCGCATGTGCAGGATCAGCAACAAAAACATATATTTTGCCGGAAGGATTGGGTCAGGTTGTTGCGACAAGCCCACTCGCTTGTCGATTTGAAAAACACACTACAGATGGAAAAAATACTCAAAAATCAAACTGGTATTTTTGGCGGGAAACGCAGCGTACGGAAACGCGTGATGAGCTTTCTAATCAGGGTGAAATTTGGGAGCGTAATAGTGCTGGACAATATTTTTTTACACGTTTGTTTTTTAATGAGCGGGTGGCCTTGGAGTTTGTTCCTGGGGATTTGGCCGCAATGGGTTCATCGCCATCTTGGCAGCAGTTAAGCTCTTTAATTGATCCTAAGACGTTGGGTAAAGAATTAAAACCACAAGGCAAGGGGAGCGCGGGTGGTCTTTCCGTTGAATACTATAGCGGCACGATAAATAATGTTGTCACCGAGATAGACTGGCTTCCTGATCTACAATTGCCAGCGCGTCTTGTCAAAAAATTATCCGACATAACTGTTATTCTCACGGTATCTGACTGCGGTAATGTATCAAAATTTGCTGCAAAGCCGATTACCAAGCCTGAGTTTGATAAGTTACGTCGTCTCGATTATACCGATCTGGGTGATATGGAAGATGATCCAATGGTGCGGCATCTTGAATTATTGATGGGTGGGCATCATCATGAGAATCATTAGTTCAGTTATCAGACAATTTTGGCTTCGTGTTCTGCTTGTTTGGTGATGTCTGGGAAAAGGATATTCAATAAAGCGGTTTCGTTAAGATAAGAGGGTGCCTGTTGCTGCTAGTTTTAGTGCAGGTGCTTCGCAGCCAAAAAATAGCAGTAATTAAGGTTTCTGTATAAGGAAAATAGTTCGAAATAACGTCGTTACTGATCTAGTAGTTACGTTGTACTGAAAATTTTGCTAACAAAATTAAAGCTTCTTTATATTTAGATTCAGGCAGCAGCATCAAGGAATCAATAGCTTTTTGTGCTTCTTCATTAGCGCGTTGTTCGGTGTAAGTAATCGCCTCTGTGCGTTGTACGATGGCATAAACGTCGTTAAACACATCACGATTGCCGTTTTTTATAGCATCAATAATAATGTCGGCTTCGTTTTTTGTGCCATTTTTGATGGCGTAAATTAGCGGCAAGGTAGGTTTGCCTTCGGCGAGATCATCACCGAGATTTTTACCTAAATCGTCCTGATTTGCTTTGTAATCGAGCGCATCATCAATTAATTGGAAAGCAATACCCAAATGCTGGCCATAGTTAGCGAGATTTTCTTCAATTTCTGGTGTGGTATTGGCAATCACGGCACCTAAGCGGGTTGCTGCACTGAACAATATGGCTGTTTTTCTGGAAATAACGTCCAGATACTTGGCTTCTGTCGTCTCTGGATTGTTGCAATTTAAAAGCTGTAAAACTTCGCCTTCGGCAATGGCTGTTGTGGTTTTTGACAGAATGTCCATGACACGCATATTGCCGGTGCGAACCATCATTTCGAATGCTCGTGAATATAGATAATCCCCAACCAAGACACTGGCGGCGTTACCCCAGACCGCATTGGCGGATTCCTTGCCTCGTCTTAAATCTGATTCGTCTACAACATCATCATGAAGTAATGTCGCTGTATGAATAAATTCAATTACTGCCGCCAGTATCAAGTGGTTGTTACTAACGCTGTCTAAGGCTTTGGCGGCTAACAATAGTAACATTGGGCGCAAGCGCTTACCGCCGTTACCTACAATATAGTGTCCCATCTGGTTAATCAGGATAACATCTGAACTTAACTCGTTGATAATGAGTTGATCAACCGCCTTTGCCTCAGATGAAGTTAGGCGCTTGATTGAATCAAAATCGATAGTAGTGGATGCATTCGTGTTTTTGTGTGCGTGAGATGCCATTATTGATCGCTACAGATGTTAAAGTTTAGGATGTATTTCATAGAGATGCTTTATGAAACAAAGTATTTATGCACTATTATAACCCAATAAAAACTAACCAACATGCTAATAAACATGTAGTAATATCAATTAGAGAGTGTTGTTTTGGTGAGAATTAATGTATTTTATTTAACTTGGTATTGACTATAGTTAGTTTTAAAATTAAAATCTTCTGTTCACTTTTAACAGATTAATGCTTGACGGAGCTTACGCCGATGTATGCGGTAATTCAAACAGGTGGTAAACAGTACCGCGTTGAAGAAGGTACTACCTTAAAAATAGAAAAACTGGAGCTAGGCACTGGCGACAGCATTGAATTTGATAAAGTGCTAATGATTCAGTCAGGTGACGCAGTTCAGATCGGATTGCCTTTTATTGAGGGTGGAAAGGTAACTGCAACCGTTATGTCTCAAGGCAGACATAAAAAAATTAAAATTATTAAATTCAGAAGACGCAAGCACCACATGAAACAAATGGGGCATCGTCAATACTACACAGAAGTCCAGATTACTGGTATTTCTGCATAATCAGGAGTTAAACAATGGCTCATAAAAAAGCTGGTGGTAGTACCCGTAACGGTCGCGACTCGAATGCGAAAAGACTCGGTGTTAAACGTTTTGGCGGCGAAATTGTTGATGCAGGAAATATCATTGTTCGCCAACGTGGCACCCATTTTCATCCGGGCGATAATGTTGGCTGTGGTAAAGATCATACTTTGTTTGCGACTGCTGAAGGCAGGGTCGTTTTTGAAGTTAAAGGTCCAAAAAATCGTAAATTTATTAGCGTTATCGCTGCATAAGATTTATCAACTGCATTTGTTGCAGTTGATTAAGTGGCTTAAAAAGCTCCGCCTTTTAGGACGGGGCTTTTTTTGTTTTTGGGTAATCGTTAAGAATAATCTAGTCTTGTCGCTCTTCTGTGCCCAATAACCGGAGTATAGAAAGCTGATGCCAGATAGTGTTTGATAAAGATAACCTTCCAATGACCATAAATACGGCAGTAAGTTATGAGATTTGTTGATGAAGCGGAAATCCGCGTAGAAGCCGGCGATGGCGGTAATGGCACCATAGGCTTTCGCCGTGAAAAATATATTCCAATGGGTGGGCCCGATGGTGGTGATGGTGGTGATGGCGGTAGTGTTTATTTGGTAGCGGTAGAAAACGTGAACACTTTGGCGGATTTTCGTTATCACACCGTGCACCGGGCACAACGCGGACAAAATGGTATGAGTCGCAATTGCACCGGTAAAAAAGGTGATGATTATTATGTGTCTGTTCCCTTGGGAACCCTTGTTTCCGATGCCGAGACAGACGAAGTTATTGGTGATTTAACACAAATTGGTGAAACCTTATTGGTTGCCAAAGGCGGTTTTCACGGCTTGGGCAATACCCGTTTTAAAAGTAGTATCAATAGAGCACCTCAGAAAGCCAGTAAAGGTTCGGAAGGCGAACATCGCTTGCTTAATCTGGAATTGACGCTTATTGCAGATGTAG
The DNA here is from genome assembly GCA_947504985.1 of Methylococcaceae bacterium. Lineage (GTDB taxonomy): Bacteria > Pseudomonadota > Gammaproteobacteria > Methylococcales > Methylomonadaceae > Methylovulum. The sequence continues at coordinate 7,199 of CANNKH010000106.1, forward strand.
GTTTGTTGGGTATGCCTAATGCCGGAAAATCAAGCCTGATACGCTCAGTGTCGTCGGCAACGCCAAAAGTTGCGGATTACCCCTTCACAACGCTGCATCCAAACCTCGGCGTAGTTAGAATTGATGATATGCGCAGTTTTGTTATTGCAGATATTCCAGGGGTTATCGAAGGTGCAGCGGATGGCGCGGGGCTGGGGCTGCAATTTCTTAAGCATCTGTCTCGCACAGGTTTATTGCTACATCTGGTTGATGTCGCACCTTATGAAAGTATGGATTCACCGGTACAAGCGGCAAAAAAAATCATTCATGAAGTAGAAAAGTGGAGTGATGATTTGGCTTCTAAGCCACGCTGGCTGGTGCTAAATAAAATTGACAGATTGCCAGCTGATGAAATTGACGAGTGCTGCCAAGCAATTATTAATGAACTTAAATGGACAGCGCCCGCTTTTAAAATAGCCGCCATTAATGGTGAAGGCACTAAGGAACTCATGTTTGCGATTATGAACTTTTTGGAAGAACAACGGCGGGTAGGTAGGTAGTGAGCAGGATTGATTTTGCTAACGTAAAGCGGGTAGTTGTCAAGATAGGTAGCTCCTTGCTCACTAAAGGCGGGCAAGGTTTAGACAAAGAAGCTATCGCGGCTTGGGTCAAACAAATGTCAGGATTAAGAGCGCAATCGATTGACGTTGTGCTGGTTTCTTCCGGCGCGGTAGCAGAAGGCATGAGTCGACTCGACTTGAAAACACGTCCCAAAACCCTGCATGAGTTGCAAGCGACTGCCGCCGTAGGGCAAATGGGATTGGTACGAGTTTTTGACGATAATTTTCAGCGACATGGTTTACAGGCTGCACAGGTATTACTTACCCATGATGATTTATCGAATAGACAACGTTACCTGAATGCCCGTAGTACCTTACTGACCTTACTCAATTTTGGCGTAGTCCCAGTCATTAACGAAAACGATACGGTTGCCACCGAGGAAATCCGCTTTGGTGATAACGATACTTTGGCGGCGTTAGTCGCAAATTTGGTAGAAGCTGATTTATTAATTATTTTGACAGACCAGCAAGGCCTTTATACCGGTGATCCTAGTTTATATCCGGATGCGACGTTGATTTCTGAAATCAGCGTCAATGATGAGCGGCTAGAAAAAATGGCCGGTGACAGTCGTAGCGGTTTAGGTCGCGGCGGCATGTCTACAAAAGTGCGAGCGGCGCGACTTGCATCAAGATCTGGAGCCGCAACTGTCGTTGCCGCAGGTGCGGTTGCGGATGTGCTTATTACTATTATCTCTGGTGAGCAGTTAGGTACCTATTTCCTTCCTGATATAGCGCCATTGGTGGCTAGAAAACGCTGGCTGGCAGGACAATTGCAGGTCAAGGGGTGTATTACGCTCGATGCCGGCGCTGTTAACGTGTTGAAACATGAAGGAAAAAGCTTGCTGGCAGTTGGTATAAAAGCAGTCTCTGGTCAATTTGAGCGCGGTGAGTTGGTGTCCTGTGTTGATGAAAATGGGCTGGAGATTGCGCGTGGATTGGTAAATTACGGCAACGCAGATGCTCAATTAATTGCGGGCAAGAGCAGCTCTCTGTTCGAAAATATTCTGGGCTATGCAGACGAATCAGAAATGATACACCGCGACAATATCGTGTTGATTTGATCACTTAACACTATCGTCAATTACCTTACCCAAATACATCCCTGCGGCATTACTGAGATATAGTAATGGAGGGCTACTAAAATTGGTCTTCTTATCTTGATATTCAAGTAAATCCTGGTTGTAATCGGTAGCAACGTCAACTACCTTTTCCACCCTCAAGATTTTTCGCGGTCACTATTATTCGTTACCATCAGCTTCTCGCTTTATTATGAGCAAGCCTATTTTTTCTGTTACCGATAGTTATCGATTTTCACAATATTCCAATTCCAGCAAATACGCCCTCTACCCATGATCAATATCGGCAAAATCAACAAACTGAATGTAGTAAAACAACAAGGGGCTGATATCTATCTGGATAATGGTCTTTCTGGCAAGGTGCGGCTGGCGGACAAGCGCTTACCTGCAAACTGTGACATCGGTGATACGCTTGATGTTTTTGTCTATGTCGATACCGATGGACACCTTGCCGCGACGGCACAGGTGCCCTTGGCGCAAGTTGATGATATCGC
>CANNKH010000107.1 GCA_947504985.1 Methylococcaceae bacterium
AGCGCGGTGATAAACAGCGTTGTTTATTAATATATTGTTATTACGGTCATGCCAGCGAGCATCTTGCCGAATTTTTTAGCGATTTCGGTTTTAAGCATGTTTACAGTCTGGAAGGGGGTTATTCCCGCTGGAAAGAACATCTACACGATTAATCAGGAGATAGAAATGGACGCGTTACCCCGTGAACTCGCTTTACGCATTGCCTTAGCTTCCCGCATTTTGCCCGGTATCGACATACCCAGATTGTTGGAAATATTACATGAACGCCTAGGTTCACCCTTGGATGATGAAAAATTAAAAGCCATTACTGTCACTAATCTTAAAACCGGCTTAGGTAGTTTGGATGGTGAAGAAGATGGTGAGGACATCGGTATTGGCCTAGCTAATATCAAGCTGGCGGTGCGTTATCTGTGGGGCGATGAGGCCGAAGATGAAGATTTGCCAGAAATATTGCCCTATAAAGCCGGTGATATGCCCGAATCCATCCGAGTTGCCATTGGTTCCAACAGTGGCGCGTTGATTAACGGGCATTTCGGTTCCTGCATACGCTTTTTGGTTTACCAGCTATCTCGGCATGATTACCAACTGGTAGATATACGCTCAACGCTTGAAGCCGATAGTAGTGACGATAGAAATTTATTTCGCGCCAATTTAATTAAAGATTGCCATGTTTTGTTCGTGCAATCTATTGGCGGACCGGCAGCGGCAAAAGTGATACGCGCCGATATTTACCCGATTAAGGTTCCAGAGGTGACTGAAGCCATTGATCAACTTAAAGAATTTCAAAGTGTGTTTGATGCGCCACCGCCGTGGTTTGCTAAAGCACTCGGTCATTCGGCGGAGGCAAGGGCTAGATTTAGTCACATGGATTAAGGTTGGCAAGAATGACTGCCAGTCCTCAAAGGACTGGCAGTTATGGCTCCGACGCTTTAGATTGCCCCAACGGCCGCGTCTTTTACGACCACGATAGTATTGGCTTCGGCGTCTTGATAAGAAACTACGGGCGTTTTCGCGTTATAGGCTTTAGCCGCAGCGTAAGCAATAGCGACTTTATCTTCAGCGGATTGATTTTTCAGCTCGTGTTTTTCAATATATAACTCTTCCAGAATTTCATTCCAAACTAGACCTTCTTTAAAGGGTAATAATTTATAAGTCACCCCCGCCAATTCGACTTGCATGCCTTTGCCGATGTTTTCCACATAAATCAAAGCAATGCAGTCCGGCGCTATATCGTCTTTATATTTTTCTACAAAGACAGGCAGTAAATCGAGCGTAGGTAACAGCCCATTGATAAATTTTATTTTGTCATTTTCAATGATTAAGGCGGAATGAATAAACAGCGCTTCGGGTGGTTTACGATCAGTGCTTGAGCCTTCGCGTAAGGCGCCTTCTTTTAAAACAAGATCGCCGCGATAGGCATAAACGCCAGGGGTGCTGGTTTCACCGTTGACCAAGGTGACGGTTAATAAGCCTTTAGCTTGATAGGTTTCTAGTAGCATGAGTGTTCTCCTGAATAGGGTAAAGGGTAAGTGGGTTTGTGATGACAGATCGCTATTGGGGCAGAGGGAGTAATTTAGCTTCAGCTTTCATGTTGTCTACCTGTCCCCAAGCGGTAACGCCTTCAACAAACCATTTTGTTTTACTTGGGTGCGGTTTAACGACATCAAATTCGGCATAAAAGCTGCCGTCGCTATTAAATTGAAGACGACCTAAGCGCTGTTTTTTAAAATCATCGTACCAATAGCCGGTTAAATTATGCTCACCCGTGTAAGGGTCTTTGACCAGTTCAAAGCTGGCTTCGTCATAACGTGGATAATGTTGGATATCGGCGGCGGCAAAACCCAGCTTGTTAATTTCTTCGCATAGTCGTTGACAGGCACATTCAGCCAGTACACGATTTTTGGCGATATGTTCTGATAATTTCGTCATGGTTTTTAAAGCTACCAAATTTCAGCAGGAACCATCAGTTCAGCAACAGGATTGCCGCCAATCAAGTGCTGTTCAATGATAGTTTTGACATCCGCCTTTTGTAGTTTGCCGTACATCACGCCTTCTGGATACACCAGTACACTAGGACCCATCATGCAAGGTCCCATACAGCCCGTGTTAGTTAGGGCAATCTTTTCAAACAGGTTTCGAGTCTGAATTTCGTTCATAAATTCATTCATGATTTCCGCGCAACCTGAGCTGGCACAAGAGCCTCTAGGATGACCTTGCGGACGATTTTGGGTACAGACAAAGACATGTTTTTCTGGTCTGGGCATGATAACTATCCTCTTAACTAAGCTGCATTTTAGTTAGGCAGCGATTTTATGTTCGTGGGTAAAGCAATCCTTCGGACACACTTTTGAGCAAGCTTCACAGCCAATACAGTCCAGCGAATTTTTAATACTCATGACCATGCTATTATCGTCATCGTCTTCAAAATCACCGTAATCATCATCAAAGTCTTCTGGATCGAGCGCCTCGGCTTTTTCAACCAAATCAAATACATCGCGAGGACAAACTTTAAAGCAGCGACCACAACCGATGCAGGTTTTCTGGTTGATGTCGGTGACATAAGCGGGTGTCCATGTGCTGCCACCGAAGGTAATGCCGGTTACAAATTCAGTCATAACCCACCTCTCTTTCAGACGGTTTCAGCTTGCGCGGCAAGCAGTTTTTGAGTGGCATCGTCCCAGTTTTTACAGGCGACATAAGTGGCTTGGGCAATACCCAATAATTCGCTGTAAGCCTCTGGGAGTTTGTCTTCTATCAAATCATGTAATTCCATCGCTTGTTCACTCGCCAGACGTTTGTATTTTTTAACGTCTTTTTCCAAGCGTTTAATTTCTTCTTCAGTCATATTGGCATTCCTCAGTCGGTGGCGGCAGCATGGTATTTTTCGATTAATCCCAAGGCTTTTTCGAGTACTTTATCGGTTTTCTCGACCAAATCATCCAGGCTGGCAAAGCCGAAACGGTGCGTATCCCGCAGAATTTTATCGACCACAACTAATTTACCAACCATGATTAAGGCACGTCCAAAACCTTCGTGGCTAAGATGCACTATGGGTGCGGCCATCAAGCCGGATTTTTTCTCAAGCAGGGTTGCCAACGAGTTGTAATAGGCTTTTAAGCGGGCGATAGTAATTTCATCGGGATCACCGATGACCGGAATAGCTTGCTTGCGCTCTTTAGTCAAAATCACCGGATCAATGATTTTGGCTTCTGACCATCCCGCGTAAGTATCGTAAGTGTCGATAGCGCGTAATTGTCTGAGGTAATCTTTAACGATGTCAGAGCTTAAATTGACATCATCGTCTTGTACGACTAATTCGGCAGTTGCCATGGGTTTTCTCCTGAAAGTAGATTGGGTTAGCGCAGCGTCACCCAACAGTTAATTCGTCAAAAAATAGTGGATTACGCTGCGCTAATCCAACGTGCAAATTATTCATCCCAACCTTCGTCTTCCATCTGATTAAAGCGCTCAGGGTTTGGGCCTTTATGTTGATTAATCGCTTTTGCCAACCAGCTTGATGGTCCGGCGTTAATTTCATTCTGCAAATCCACAATCAAATCTTTAATCCTGCTGCCTTCATGCACTTTCACGGGTTGGATATTTCTAGCGATTAATTGGTTAATTGCCGAACCACCCACGGCTTGGCAATACACGGCAGCACAACCGCTAAGTAGATCCAGTTTTACAGATAACTTGTCGTCATTACCGTCTTGGCTAAGTTCACCAAATTGCGCGGCTTCCAGCAGGTGCGCGTTATCCCTGTCCACGGCGTAAACGGCAAATGATTTTGCCGAACCAAAATGCTGGTTGACGGTTTCCATATCGGTGGTTGCAAAGGCGATTTTCAACGCAGTTTCCATAAATTTTTCCTTATCAAGGTCGGGCACAATGTGCATACGCCGGGTTAATGACATGACGGCACCGGCTCGCTAAATTCGCTGGCGGGCTTTTGACCGTACACCGAGCGGTAAACGGGGATGTCTTCGTGCGAAAAATTAATCACCAGATTGGCTAGATCAAATAATGTTTGCCGCGTACCACGATAACCAATCCAGGTTTTTTGATAGCCACCGATGATGTCGTATAACGGAAATCCTGCTCGCAAAATCGGGACACCCAAACGTTCTGCTGTATCTACGGCATGGGAATTACCAATCACTAATTGCACGTTATTCGCTTTGCCAATCAATTCCATATCTTCAAGATCACCAATTTTGATGCTGGCGACGGGGATTTTTGCTAACAACGGTGTATTGCAGGAGGTGACGGCGGCGACCACATCGGCCCCCATTTCTTGTAATAAATCGATGAATGCCGCCAGTAAATCGGCATCGGCGGCAATGCCAACGCGTAATTGCCCTAGCATAAAATGGGTGTCCAGCATGGCATCCTGCAATTGTGCGCGTTGCCGTTCGATACGTTCCGGCACCAGATTGCCGCTGATTTTTGCCAACGCGCCTATCAGTACATCATTGGCTTTTAAACCGTACAAGTGATCGATGGCGTAAGTGGGCACACCGGTTTTGCTTTCCAGTAACTCTGCTGCTTTGCTTAATGAGGCGCCAATAACCACGGTCACCAAGGCATCGCCTAAGGTCGCCAGTTCAGAGACCGGCGTACCACCGATAGTCACGGGGCTAAAATCGTCGTCTGTCAAACAGCCATCTAAAGAATCAGATAAGTCCGGGACAAACACCGGTCTGAGCTGGAATTGTTCAAAAATATCGCGTAGCGCTTCCAAATCACCGGGGGTTAGCTGATAACTGACCAGCACATTAACCTGACGTTTGCGTTTCCCCGGATACGTCCCCGCATCTTTGGCATCAGGGACTAAGGCACGAATAATTTCTGTTAAGGTCGCGGCATAACCCGTCTCGACACTGCCGGTAAAATCCGGTGTATTGACAGCGACGACGGCAATGTCGGCAAATTGGGGATTGGCTTCCCTGAACTCGCGCACGTTACGATGCACATCCGCACCTTGGGTTTCCGCTAGTCCTGTCGTTAAAATCGTAATTAATGCCGGGCGGGATTTTTCGGCGATGGTTTTAATGCCAATAAGGACATTTTCATCCGCACCCATGACCGAACTGCCCTGATCCATCGCCGTGCTTTGCAAAGGAATCGGCTCGCGAAAATGGCGGACAAAAAACACTTTGGCAAAAGCGGTGCAACCCTGCGAGCCGTGCAACATGGGCATGGCGCGGTTAAAGCCTAAGGTTGCCAGCGAACCACCGATAGGTTGGCTGGCTTTTAAGGGATTAACGGAGAGCGCCTTATTGCGTTTTAGAATATCAGCCATGAGCCACCTCTTTCGTCTCATTTCCCCCCTTTAGTAAAGGGGGGTTAGGGGGGATTTTCCAAGGTGCGGGTGCACGCACGGCTTGCCAAACCGGACTTTCTATCGTCAATGCTAATTGCCGTACCAGTTCCAACATGCCTTGATAGCCTTCGTAACCAAATTCGCGTTCCTGATTAATGTCCAGGAACGGAATTTTTGCTTTTAATGCGGTGTACATATTGCGACCTCCGGCAATCAAAATATCGGCTTGATAATCGCGGACAATGCGGATTAATTCTTTGGGGCTACCGTCATTAATCATTAAGGTGTCTTCACCCATTAATTCGCGTATTCGCGCTTTATCTTCTTCGGTAGATTTGTTAGTGCCGGTGGCAACCACGATCATGCCTAAATCCTGTAAGGCAGAAATTACCGACCAACTTTTTACGCCGCCAGTAAATAACAACACGCGCTTGTCTTTCAGGCGAGCTTTCCACGGTTCCAATGCGGTTCTGATACGGCTTTCTTCACGCGCAATGAGCTGCTCGGTGCGTAAGCTTAAATCATCATCGTTTAACGCTTTGGCGAAATCGCGCAAAGCTTGACTGGTGTCGGTGATGCCATAAAAGCTGCCTTCAAACCACGGCGTACCATACTGTTGCTGTAATTTTCGGGCGACATTCACCATCGCTTTTGAGCAAACCATCATATTCACTTCGGCTTTGTGCATGGTTTGTACTTCACGGAAACGCGCATCGCCAGACAGCGTACATAAAATACGCAGCCCCAGTTCATCCAATAACGGCAACACATGCCAGAATTCGCCAGCAATGTTGTATTCACCGACCAGATTGACATCATGGATTTTGATAGCACTGTTGGTGGGCAAGGGATCAGGATCACGCGTCCCAATCACATGTGCCACCATCGCATCTCCGGCAATTCGGTTACCTAAATTTTTAGTGCCATAAAAACCGGCACAATCAATAGGAACCACCGGAACGCCCCAGCGCTCCTGCGCAGATTTACAAACCGCGTTAATGTCATCGCCAATTAACGCCGGAACACAGGTGTTATAAACAAATACCGCAGGTGGTGCGTAAGTGTCTATCGCTTGTTTAATGGCATGGAACAAACGCTTTTCGGCACGTCCCATCACAATGTCCTGCTCAGTTAAATCAGTGGTCATGCCGATGCGGTATAAATCCGCGCCGGACGAGCGAGTACCCCGGTTATCCCAAGAACTGCCCGCACAGGCAATGGGGCCGTGGACAATATGGGCGACATCGGCAATTGGCAATAAGGCAATTTGCGCCCCGTCAAAAGCACAGCCGCCCGCCGCAGAACCCGGCTTGGGTTTTGCACAACCGGATTTTTCCTTTTTGTTATGCTCGCAGGCCGGTTCGTCTAGCAACGCGGCAATGTCTTTTGTCGATTTCATGGCTGATAACCTGATGGCTTTTTAATAGACTAAAGCAAAGCCTGTGCCATGAGTTATCTTGCTGAATTTAAAGTATTTTGTTGTATTTTGTTTTGTAGGAAAGCTGACAATATGGCGGGTAGGTTATGACAAAACAACGTCGTTAAGTTGGTTTGTACCTTTGGTAGACGCGATGACTACCTGTCCTTTAAGAACTGGCAGTCATCGTGTGGCTGAAATGTTGTCTTAATCATCACAAACCATTGTATTGTTCACGACAAAATCTAAAGGGCGACTGTTGTTTTTACAACAAAACGATAGTCTATATAAAATAAATAAACTATAAATCAATAGGTTAATAAAGTTTTTATGATTGGCATGGCCTGTGCTTTGACTCCTGTGGATGCACTTACGAGGTTACTATCATGCAATTACCTGTCTTAAACGAAGCCCCAGTGGCTAAAAGCGGTTGTGCCGCCAGTTCTTGCGGCACAACCGACAACCAAATGGACGCATTGCCCGATTCGATTCGGGAAAAAGTCCAGAATCATCCTTGTTATTCAGAAGATGCCCATCATTATTTTGCACGTATGCACGTTGCAGTGGCGCCGGCTTGTAATATCCAATGTCATTACTGTAATCGTAAATATGATTGTGCGAATGAATCACGTCCCGGCGTGGTGTCGGAATTGTTGACACCTAATCAGGCGGTCAAGAAAACGATGGCAGTGGCGGCGACTATTCCACAAATGACAGTGTTAGGCATTGCGGGCCCTGGTGATCCGCTTGCCAATCCAGAACGCACGTTCGAGACGTTCCGGCGTTTAAGCGAGGAAGCCCCAGACATTAAATTATGTGTTTCCACTAATGGTTTGGCTTTACCCGACGCAGTGGAAGAACTCTCTAAACACAATATCGATCACGTGACGATTACTATCAACTGCGTGGATCCTGAAATCGGCGCAAAAATCTATCCGTGGATTTTCTGGAATAACCGTCGCATTAAAGGCAAAAAAGGCGCGAAGATTTTGATCGAACAGCAACAAAAAGGCCTGGAAATGCTGATTGCCAAAGGTATTTTGGTTAAGGTCAACTCGGTGATGATTCCAGGGGTTAACGATAAGCATTTGGCAGAAGTGAGCCGCGTGGTGAAAGCTAAAGGCGCGTTTTTGCATAACGTCATGCCGCTGATTGCTGAAGCTGAACACGGTACCTTCTACGGTGTCATGGGTCAACGCGGTCCGACCCATGATGAGTTGCAGGACTTGCAGGATGCCTGTTCAGGCGATATGAACATGATGCGCCATTGTCGTCAATGTCGCGCTGATGCGGTAGGTTTATTGGGCGAAGACCGTGGCGATGAGTTTACGCTGGATAAAATTGAAGATATGGAGATTGATTATCAAGCGGCGATGGAAAAACGTAAGGTGATTCATCAAGCGATACAGGTGGAAATGGACAGCAAGCGTCTGGAAAAAACCGCAAAAGCGCAGCAGTTCAAAGCCGAACCCAAGCTGGAGACGCGCCCCGTACTCATGGCGGTAGCGACCATCGGGCAAGGTTTGATTAATGTCCATTTCGGTCATGCCAAAGAGTTTTTGATTTACGAAGCCTCGCCAGACGGTGTGCGTTTTATCAGTCATCGTAAAGCGGATCAATATTGTAGTGGTGACAGTTCGTGTGGTGATGGTGAAAGTGTCCTGCAACTAACCATTCGTGCGTTGTCAGGCTGTGAAACGGTGTTATGTTCCAAAATTGGTTATGAGCCTTGGGAAATGCTGGAAACTGCCGGCATCATACCGAACGGTGAACATGCTATGGAGCCGATTGAAGACGCTGTTATGGCGGTTTACAAGGAAATGGCGGCAGCAGGTAAGTTGGATGTCAAACCGGAAGCGGTTAGAGCAAGTGCATGAAAATGTAGGGTAGGCGCTCTTTTCTGTCCACTGTTGATCTGTATGTAAAAGTTAAGTAGGTTGGGTTAGCGTGAACGTAACCCAACACATCGAAGCGGCAAATGTTGGGTTACGCTCACGCTAACCCAACCTACAGTTTAAGGAATCGTCATGGCTGTAAGAATTATTGAGTCTTGCGTTAATTGTTTTGCATGCGAGCCGGTTTGTCCGAGTAATGCCATTTACGAAGCCAAACCGCATTTTTTGGTGGACAGTAAAAAATGCACCGAATGCGAAGGCGCGTTTGCCGATTACCAATGCGCAAGCATTTGCCCGATTGAGGGTGCGATTTTAAATGCTTTGGGTGAGGCAGTTAATCCGCCGGGTTCATTGACGGGTATTCCGCCAGAACGTATGGCGGAAGCAATGGCCGAGTTACAAGCACACTGAGGAGCGATCATGGCTACGGTCATTTTCTACGAAAAACCCGGCTGCCGGAACAATACGCGACAAAAGCATCTGCTTACCGCCGCAGGTCATCAGGTATTTGCCAAAAACTTGCTAACCGAAGTGTGGCAGGCTGAGCAATTGCGAGCGTTTTTTGGTCGGTTGCCTGTGAGTAACTGGTTTAACTATAACGCGCCAGCGATAGCGATTGGTCAGATCATCCCTGATGCGCTGAACGAGCAACAAGCTTTGGCGTTAATGGTAGACAACCCGTTGTTAATCCGTCGTCCGTTAATGCAGGTGGGTGAGAC
>CANNKH010000108.1 GCA_947504985.1 Methylococcaceae bacterium
GTAATCAAAAGTTGCTGGCGCAGACACTTTGCCTATTATTTCATTTTGATTATAGCCATCGGGTTTGTGCATATCGGCATAAGCCTTCACATTGTTGCCGAAAGTTCGGGTGGCCTGGTTAGGAAGCCAAGGATCACAAGTGCTGATGGGGCCACACGTGAGCGTAAGCAGATTGGAATCCAGCGGGGTAATGGTTTGTTTTAATGGGGTTAGGAAAGGCGTGAGCGCATTATCAAAAGGACTGTCATAAGGTATCAGTGTGTCGCCATCTGCCCAGACACGGTAAGTGAAAGCCACGTTGCTTTTGTTATGGGTCATATTGTTGCGTGACAGCAAAGCGCCATTTGTAGCAGAAATAACATAAGCATAATTGGCGCTGGCATTATCCGTTGCCGTGCTTTGGGTACTTAATTCAATGTAATAGGCTGGCTCTAATTGCTTCGCCAAGGGATACCATACTTTTTTGATGCGCACGGGTTTACTTAACCGGTGTGTTGCGCTTGGCGGTAATGCCGTTGGTAAAGCGTACCATTGATAATTGCCTTTTTGATGATGCAATTTCAACTGACTGGCAGATAGATTTTCTTGATGCAAATCATGAAAAGCAATGGCAATAGCATTTTCTGCATGCAAATTAAATAAGGCACTGGCAGGCGTTACTTGCGGGGCTAAATGTCCCGAAATGGCGGTCAGTTGCAGCGCGTTATCCAGCAATAAATTCATTTGCTGCGAAAAAACCTCAATGCCGTTTATTTTTTGTTCAAAACTCACGATGTAGCCGTTATCACCAAGATGATCAATGTGCCGTGGTTTTGCGCTTGCGCGTGCCAAGGTGTCCAATTGATAAAGTGGTGCGTAACGTTTTAAATGTTGTTGAGCCGCTTGTTCAATAGCTGAATGAGTTGGCTTTTTTACAGGGGAACGTTCTGTTGCTTGAGCATTCTCTGGCATTGCCCAAAGAAAAGTCGGTAGCTTGGTTTGTTCATCAATCTGTACAGGATGGCGGTTATCAATCAGGGCATTGTTATCAGAGGCTAATGTGTTTGCCTGTAACGAAGCACTGGCAAAAATCAGACTGATGGATAAGGCGAGGAGGGTTCTATTCATATCTTGACCTTTTAATATCAAAAAATTAAACGCCTGAAGGCATAGGGAGGTTTCCAGGTATTAACAGGTTGGCTACCAATTAAGGTGAAGCAAACCGCATTAAAGCGACCGTTGGCTGAGCCAATGGCTTGATCTTAAACTGTCTCGCCTTAAACGGGTAGTCAACAAGTTTAAGTGACATCGGTACTTTTTTTGTAAGTCTTCAGTCCCCCTCTTTGAAAAAGAGGGGTTAGGGGGAGATTTTTTAGATAAATCCCCCTCAGTCCCCCTTTTTCAAAGTGGGAAGTCTATGCTTACAACGTAATTTTTGGCAAGGGTCTGAATAATTACCTTTTTTCTTGATATTTTGGCACAAGACCTTCTTAATGCGTTCATTAATCAGCCTTTCTGGAATAACAATGGATTACTTATTAAGCCAATTAGAGCCACTTTCAACTTTATTTATTACAAGCCCTGGTTTTGAAGTATGGCAACGTTTTCTGTTGTTAATAGAGGGCAGCAAGTTGTCCGAATTATCAGCGACAGCGGCAACCAGTTTTGCGTTGATTATTGCCGCAGAAATGGGTGATAAAAGTCAATTGGTTTGCATGACGCTGGCTGCTCGGCATAAGCCTATGCCGGTGCTGTTTGGCGCTATTGTGGCATTTGCTTTATTAAATACCTTGGCGGTTATTTTTGGTGCCGCTATTGCCAGTTGGTTACCTGATTTTGTGGTTGCACTTACAGTTGCGATTTTGTTTGCTGTTTTTGGTGTCCACGCCTTACTTGCAAAGGCAGAAGATGACGATGAGATGGTTAAAGAGAAAAGTGGTCATGGCCTTTTTTTTACCACTTTTTTATTGATTACCGTGGCTGAGTTTGGCGATAAAACCCAGCTTGCAGTGGTGGCTTTAAGCAGTACCGCCGTGCCTGTTGCGGTGTGGGTGGGCGCAACAACCGCGTTAGCAAGCACATCTGCTTTAGGCATTTGGGCTGGGCGTACCTTATTGAAGAAAGTGCCGTTGCTATTGCTGCATAGAATCAGCGGCACTATTTTTCTGATGTTATCGGTTGTTGCGGGCTGGCGGGCTTATAGTGGCTTTATCGCTTAATCAGTTTATTCGGTAAACACACCAAAATTCATAATCCGTTGATATCGGCTTTCCAAAACGTCTTCTATCGATTGCTGCTTAAGTTCTTCAAGATGGCGACTTAAGGCTTCTTTTAAATTGTCAGCAATACTTTTAAAGTTCCGATGTCCGCCACCCAAAGGTTCTCTGACCACTTCGTCCAGAAAGCCTTGTTCGCGGATACGATCCGAGGTAATGCCCATAGCTTCTGCCGCTAATTGGGCTTTGTCAGCACTTTTCCAAAGGATAGACGCACAGCCTTCTGGGGAAATAACCGAATAAGTGCTGTATTCCAGCATAATTAAACGATCACCTACGCCGATAGCTAATGCGCCGCCTGAACCGCCTTCACCAATTATGGTACAAATAATCGGCGTTTTTAATCGAGCCATTTCAAACAGATTGCGGGCGATAGCTTCACTTTGCCCACGCTCTTCAGCACCGATTCCAGGGTAAGCCCCTGGGGTGTCAATCAGACAAATGACCGGCATTTTAAAGCGTTCTGCCATTTTCATAACTCGCAAGGCTTTGCGATAGCCTTCAGGACGAGGCATACCAAAGTTACGATATATTTTTTCCTTGGTATCCCGGCCTTTTTGATGACCAATCACCATCACAGGTTGTTCGCCAAGCCGCGCCATACCGCAAACAATAGCGGGATCATCGGCGTAAGCTCGATCGCCATGAAGCTCATGGAAGTCGTTAAACATCAGATCGATATAATCGAGGGTATAGGGTCTGCCGGGATGTCTGGATAACTGCGAAATTTGCCAATCGGAAAGCTCGGAAAAAATAGTTTCTGTCAGGGTGCGGCTTCTATCTTCTAATTGCTTGATAGCATCGGAAATATTAATGTTGTTATCGAACTCAACATTACGGAGTTCTTGAATTTTCGCTTCTAATTCAGCGATGGGTTGTTCGAAATCGAGAAATTTTAAATCCATGTAGTGATATGACGCGGTAGCGGTAAGTGTAAATTTTAGATTTTATAGAAATTCGCTAATTTATTCTAAATAAATTAGCGAATTTATCGGTCTGGATCGTTTTATAGTACACTTCGCGCCTGTTAGCTTTCTGCTTGATCTTAAGGATTACCCCTAATGTTTACCATCACCAAAGAAGTGTATTTTTGCTATGGGCATCGATTAATGAATCATGCTGGAAAATGCCGAAATTTACATGGACATAGCGTTAAAGCGTCAATTGCTATCCAACAGGAACAGCTTAACGAGCAAGGCATGGTTTGTGATTTTGCTGATATTAGGGATTGTGTTGAAGCGTATGTTGATCTACATCTGGATCACAACTTTCTATTGCACAAAGACGATCCAATTATTCCGATGCTAATCGCAAATAATGAGCGGTTTCTTGCGCTTGATGAGCACCCTACCGCCGAAGTGCTAAGTAAAATGCTCTACCAGCATCTGAAACAATCTGGGTTTAATGTCGCCCAAGTTGCACTCTGGGAAACCGCCAGTGCGTATGCTTGCTATAGCGAAAGCTAACATTAAGCGATGAGTTTTGTTAATCCCGTTAATAAATCGTTTTGTCTGGAACAGATCTGCGCGTCAAACTATCAAAAGCTGTTCAAATTAATTCCCAACTTACTGAGTGTTCAAGATAGAGCTACTGGTTTAGCGGCGCTACATGCCGCTTTGCATCTTAAAGTGATTGATAAGACGCCATACACTATGACGGTAGAGCTTAGCCATTGTTTTAATGTCAATTGGGATGAATATCTGGAGCCCGCCGTCATCATCCGCATTTATCTGGATGCACAGCTTGCCGAAGTATTAAGCGATCATGCCAGACTCAGCGTTTCAAGGGTTTTTCAGAATCCGGGATTAAGTACAGACATCATGGACTATAAATGGCGCTTAAATTATTTTTTGCAAAAATGGCTGGATCACTGCTTAAAAAAGAATTATCAATTTAGTGTCAAGCCTTCAAAAGCAGACGTTTTGGTGTGATAGCTTTTGGTGTCAAGCGCAGTTTATTAAATTTCATTCAATTCACAAGGTACACAAATGTCTATTTCCATTACCGAACTGGAAGCTATTGTCCGTGCAGCAGGGGCAATTGCTTTGACTCACTTTAACGATTTGAAAAATTTGGCGGTTAATAAGAAAAGTCCCCGGGATTTGGTTACTGATGCTGATGTCGCTGTTGAAGCATTCTTAAAAGCAACATTAACCGAAAAATGTCCAGAATATGGCTTTTGGGGAGAAGAAAGTGGACAGTCTGCTAATCAATTTGCGCGATGGGTTGTTGATCCGATTGATGGCACGCACTCCTTCTCCAGAGGCCAGTATTTTTGGTCGATCAGTGTCGCGCTAGAAATCAATCAAGAAATGATTATTGGCGCTGTTTATGCCCCGGCTTTGAATGATTATTACACCGCTGAGAAGGGTAAAGGCGCGTGGAAAAATGGGTTGCCTATTACGGTATCATCCGAAAGCAATTTGGCTGATACGATGGTAGCGACTGGATTTGCCTGTTTGCGCTCTTATCTCACCGATAATAATCTGGAACGATTTGGCAGGATTGCACAAAAAACAACTGGTCAGCGTCGTTTTGGCTCAGCGGCAATGGATTTGTGCCTAGTGGCTGATGGTCAGGTTGATGCGTTTTGGGAGCAGGAATTAAATCTTTATGATGTTGCTGCGGGTGCGTTGATCGCGCAAGAAGCGGGGGCAACAGTAACGGATTTTCAGGGTAATGTTGGGATTTATCCGAAACAAATTTTAGTCACTAATGGCAAGATTTTTGATGAGATTCTTCTGTTGATGTAAGTCTGCTTGAGGGTTAGGCGACAATTTTTTATACACAGATTCTTGCTATTCAGTCAATGTTGATATTTTGTTTAGGTATTCGTCTATCCATACCGTATTTCAAAATAATAACCAATTGATTTTTAAATAAAAAATACTATTGTATAAAAAATCTACAATTTAACAAAAAGACTGGATTTATCAAGCCTTAAACCTGTTTTACCGTTGGTTATGCACAAAGTTATCCACAGTATTTGTGAGCAAGTGCGTAGGTCATTGATTAATAGTGCGGGAGCTGGAAAAAAAGCAGGCGGGTTAATACCCTTTCGTTGTGTGTTCTAACTGCTGTGGATGCCATGACTGCCAGTCCTCAAAGGACTGGCAGTCATATATTGCCGAGTGTGTCGTATCTATTGCTTAGATACGGTTATTTCAATTTCATGCAGTTTGCGTAATAAGTAACGGTAGCAGACCAGTCAGAGAATACGCCGATAACGCCAACATCTTTTGCAAGAACATCTAACATGACCATAGTGTCGCCATCAGTTTTGATGCCGTCAGTCACTGATTGATAATAATAGCCACCACCATTTTTCAAAAGACCAGAGCGCTCCAATGTCCATGTGATAATTTTTAAACCAGCCGCTTTAAGTGCTTTAGCATAATCAGAAGGAACGATTTTTTTATTAGCATCAAGGGCGACTAAAGCCCAAGTTGGTGGCGCAACGATTTGAACGCCTTGAGCCACTAAATCAGGTATTCTTGCTGTTGCTGCAAGAACTTGTGCCTCATCGTTTAAATCTTCCAGAGAAACCGCTTGTTTGCCGAATGCAGGCTCATTAGCGATCCAGTACAGAATGTCTCTGATGTCAAAAGATTGTGGAAAAACGCGCTTAGGGTCAACGCCAGCAGCTTTGTATTCATCAATCATTTTTTGTGCATACATTTCTTGCGTGAAGCCATCAAATGGCATTGGCACGCTTGCGCCTTTTAACTCAGGCGTCATTTTTACGCCCAGTTTTTTGAACAGTTCAATGCTTTCTTTGTGGGTCATCAACTTGCCGTTACCTGAATATAAATCGGTACGGAAATTAGGGGTTGAATCCAAATATTCAGCTACTGTTTTAGCGTTTGGATTACCCGCATCCATTTTGCCTTTTAGTGTTTTGAATTCAGCCACAGTGATATCGCTGGTGCAGCATTTCACGTCTTTAAAAGGTGTTGCGCTGGTTAAATCAGGTTGTACTGAACATTTTCCTGCCAAAGGCGTGTCAAGAATATTAGTTGTAGTGTGTAAATCACATTGAGAATGGCGGCAAACCAGTTCTTTATCTTTGGTGAAAGTGACGTCACATTCAACAATACCGGCACCCATTTTGGCGCCAGCTTTATAAGCTTGCTCGGTGTGTTCTGCAAATTGCAAGGCAGCGCCGCGATGACCAATTGAAAAATCGGTTTTAAAGAACGGGCCTTTTGAACATTGTTGCAGCTTGGTTTTCAGTGGGCTGCTAGCCATATCATCAACCAGAAAGAAGGGTCTTGGTCCTAACTGGACTTTTTCATCGGCATGGGACGCTAAAGGTGACAGTGCAGCAGTCATCGCTGCAACTGCCAACATAGTTTTAAAAAAACGCATGTTATTCTCCAAAAGATAGGTTTAGTTTGTGTACTTAGAGGTGAACTGAGTTCACCTCATAACTTTACGTCTCTTTTAAGTAGAATTGATGTCAATAGTGTTACTAAATCGTTAAAGAATAATGAATCGAACGCCCGTTTTGAAACGGCGCTAGATTATACTGTGTTACTATTAGCCACTGCTTTTATTACTTTATCTATGACTGATTTTTCTGAAGCCCCCCAATTAATAGACCGCTTCGGTAGAACGGTTAATTATTTAAGAATTTCCATTACTGACCGTTGTGATTTTCGTTGTGTGTATTGCATGGCGGAACAGATGACGTTTTTGCCGCGTGCGCAGATTTTGTCATTAGAAGAGATTTATGTTTTAGCACGCACCTTTGCCGAGTTGGGCGTTAAAAAAATCAGGATTACCGGTGGTGAACCCTTGGTCAGAAAAGGGGCATTGGCACTATTGCAAAACATAGGTCGAATTGACGGCCTTGATGAGTTGGTAATGACGACCAATGGTTCTCAGTTAGAAACAATGGCTACTGCTTTGCAAGAAGCTGGTGTCAAGCGCCTTAACATTAGTCTGGATACTTTAGATGCAGATAAATTTAAAGCCATTACCCGAACTGGGGAGTTGTCTCAGGTCATTCGAGGCATCCAAGCGGCTACTTTAGCGGGTTTTAAGCGTATAAAAATCAATGCCGTTATTCTTAAGGATAGAAATCATCTTGAAGTTACTGATTTAGTAAAGTTTGCTGTTGATAACGGTATTGATATTAGCTTTATTGAAGAAATGCCATTAGGTATCGTTAATCAGCATAATCGTTCTGATGCTTATTACGCCAGTGAGTTGATTAAAACGGATTTGGCGCGACATTTCATATTGGCTCCCAGTTTAGAAAAAACGGGCGGACCATCAAATTATTTTAACGTGGTCGGCACACAAACCCGAGTCGGTTTTATTTCGCCACATAGTGAAAACTTTTGCAGCACGTGTAATCGAGTGCGTTTAACGGTTGAAGGACGATTGTTGTTGTGTTTGGGTAATGAACATTCTATTGATTTAAAACAGGTGCTTAGGGACAATCCAGATAACACCGATGTATTAAAGCAGGTCATTATTGATGCCATGCTTATCAAGCCGGAAAAACACGAATTTAATATTCATGAACAGCCCGTTATATTACGTTATATGAATATGACGGGAGGATGAGTGAACTCGAGCGTTTTGCACCTGTTTTCATTCCCAGTGGTTTCATCATTTCAGAGGTTTTAATGTCTTTTCAACAACTCGGTTTAACCGAAGCACTACTTGCTGCGGTAGCAGAACAAGGTTACATCACGCCAACGCCGGTACAGCAAAACACCATCCCATTGATTCTTGAAGGTAAAGATATATTAGCCGGGGCACAAACCGGCACCGGCAAGACCGCGAGTTTTACTTTGCCGTTATTACAACGCCTTGCGGAAAATATCGATTTGCATCAAAAACCGCGTCGGGTAAGGGCACTTATCTTAACGCCAACACGGGAATTGACGATGCAAGTCTATGAAAGCGTAAAAATCTACGGCAAGCATCTGCCTTTGCAAATAGAAGCGATAGTGGGTGGTGCGAGTATTGGCATACAAACACGCAATTTGCGCCGAGGCTGCGATATTGTAGTGGCGACACCAGGGCGTTTGATGGATCACGTCCAGCAACGGAATATTAATTTGTCATCAATAGAAATATTAGTGCTTGATGAAGCAGACCGTATGCTTGATATGGGCTTTTTGCCTGATATTCGGCGCATTATGGGCTTGCTACCCAAACGCCGACAAAGTTTGTTGTTTTCTGCGACCGTCACCAATGCGGTAAAAACATTGGCAGCGCAGTTACTCAATAATTCGGTAGAGGTTAATGTTGCCAAGCAAAATGCTACGGCAGAAAATGTCACCGAGCAGATTTACGGAATAGGTCGGGAATACAAGCGCGAATTGCTGTCTTACTTAATCGGTAGTAATAATTGGAAACAGGTACTTGTATTTGTGCGAACCAAACATGGCGCAGATCGTTTGGAGAAACAGTTGATTATCGATGGTATCCGCACCGCTGCGTTGCATGGCGATAAAACACAGGGCGCACGCAACAAGGCGCTAGAGGCATTTAAAGAGGGCAAAGTGGCGGTGTTAGTGGCAACTGACGTTGCGGCGCGTGGTTTGGATATTGATGATTTGCCACATGTCGTTAATTTTGATTTACCACAAGTACCGGAAGATTATATTCACCGTATAGGCCGTACCGGACGCGCTGGCGCTTCGGGTGTCGCATTATCGTTGGTATGTCCTGAAGAGGCTTACGCTTTGTCAGAAATTGAGAGATTATTAAAACGACAAATTCCACGCGTTGCTGATACCGGTTATGAGCCTGTTTCGTTAAAAGTAATCGATGCGCCTAAAAAGCATACGCCCGATAAAAACACGGGTAAAAAAGATTTTCGGCACAGTAAAAAACCAGCTCCCCGCAACGCCAAAGCGGGAGCGGGTGAACCACGCAAGCCACAACGCGAGCAGCGTAGAGGAAAAAAGTAGTCATGTATATGTCACCTGTTACGGTTGGCATTCGATTATAATTAAAACACAGTGTATTCAATTAAGGGGGAGTAACCATGTCATTGTTATCATCATTTACCAAGCGATCAAAACTTACGTCAACGATTAAACAAGCGACGCAAGCGCGTAAAAGCGAA
>CANNKH010000109.1 GCA_947504985.1 Methylococcaceae bacterium
AACGGGTTTTGAGCATTCTCGAAGCCGTTGTCGATTTCATTCAACTAAAAATCAATCGAGGCTTCAAAGTAAAAGCTTCTGCCCGGCATCGGCAGATTTTCTGGCAAATTAGGGATTGCCGGTTCATGCGGACTGGCATCGAAAGCATTTCGTAAAGATGCCGTCAGATTAACCTGCTTGAACAGTTTTTTACCGCGGAACGTCAGGTCAACGGTTGCATAATCAGGCAACTTGCGATAATCACCTAACGCATTTGTCCTACCGCTTATCCAGTTAAGCTGAGGCTGTAACTGCCATTGCGGTAAAAAGCGCCAAATAGTAGCCGCATAAATATGATGTTCAGGTACGCCAGTTATTCGGCTATTGGTTTCGTTGTTTCTCGCATCTTGCCAAGCATAATTGCCCAGTAAATTCCAATTTTCCAGCACTTGCCAATTCCACTCTAGCTCGCTGCCAAAGCCATCTTGATTGCCGCTGTTCTGAAAAGTAGAAGAAAGCTTACCCGCATCAGGTACTAGCATGATCAAATCTTCAATTTGATAGTAATAAAAATTAGCGGCGACCCTAAGCGTCTGTAACGGACGGTAATCAAAGGCCCATTCATAGGTGCTGATATGCTCTGGATTTAACGTTTTATTACCTAATTGCACTGGATTATTTTGATTTCCTAGTTCGGAAAAATTGGGCGCTCTAAACGCACGTCCATACAAAAACTTACTGGTTAGTTGGTTATTGATCGCCCAAATCAGTGCCGCACGAGGATTAACCGTGCTGCCAAAGTCAGAATAATCGTCGTAACGTACACCAGTAGTTAATTGCCAGTCATTTGCTAGTTGCCATTCATCCTGAGCAACAACCGACCAGACTGAGCGATGGGTGTTGGGCAAAAATTTAAACGATGTACGCGAAACATTGGTTAAGCGGCCATCAATAACATTGACATTAGGGGGAGGAAGTAGGGTGCTTGCATCAACCACGCCGGATCCAAAATTGGTAAGCTGTTTTATAACGAGATCTTCGTAACGAAAACCCGCACTCATCAAAATTTGATGATGGGTCAGTCCCCGATAAATTGAGCTTAATTCCATCGAAGGAATGTTTTCCACTTGAGTCGAATTACTAATTATCCCTTGAGACATTAAAACTAATGCGCTCGGGGTGACAAAATTGACGTTTGCATCTGAATCAATAGGTAATATTGAATTTGCTGGAAAGGGTCTAAATTTTGTGTGTAAGTCATAATGCAGATTACTGCCATGCACGGTAAGCTCCCAATTTTCAAACCAGTCTTCTGTTGAAAAATGGACATCCGCGACATATTGCTCGCCATAGGCAACCCCATATTGTTCGCCGTTTACGTCACTTTTTGGATCCAATGCGCCTGCAGCACCGGCGCGAAGGCCGCCATCCATGCTAAAAGCCCAGAAACCAATATCCCAATGCTTGCGTTGTAGATTGAGATGGGCATTGATGTTTTCATACCCCATATTCATTACGCCGGGAGCCTTCGAGGCATGCGTACCAAAGACATTATCTAATGCCGTTTGGTTATCGGCTTTAATGATACGGCTGTCATCATCACCGGAATGCTGATATTGCAGACTGCTTGCAACATTCCAGCCCGCCCACTGGGTACTGTATTGTCCCCATTCGCTTTGGTTGTCATGATCACCTATTCGGCTACCGAGGGTGGCACCGTTAATTTCCTTTGATTTTTTGGTAATGATATTGATAACGCCGGCAAACGCATCGGCACCATACAATGCTGAACCAGGTCCGCGTATGACTTCTATTTTAGAAATGGCATCAATGGGTAATTCCAAGCCAATCATCAACGTGCCACGAAACGAGGTCGTTATTCGGGTTCCATTTAACAAAAACAAAACTTGAGAATTGGTTGCGTTTTTTATCCCTCGAACACTGTAATTATAATCGCCGGTCAGTTCTTGCAAACTGGCATGGATACCCGGCACGGTTTCCAAAACCTCATGCAGTTCGGTGGCACCCATCGCTTTAATTTGTTCGGCGGTGATGACACTGGTAACGGCAGCGGATTGAAATACGGGTTTGGGCGTGCCAGTGGCAATGCTGACGGGGATGGCGGCAAGTTCAGCAGGCGACATTGCAAAAAAAGCATCGACTTTTGTTTCGGCGTACACAATGCTGGCACTCGAACAGAAGCTAAAAAGCAGACATTGAATCGAAATTGAAAACTGACGTTTCATAACTGTTATCGCTATACAAAAGGTTTTATTAAGACAAGCTCGTCAAGCGGTACGGGTTTGCCAATACCATAACCTTGGGCATAGTCTACGCCTAGCTCAGCAAGTACCTCAAAAATCTGTTGGTTTTCAACAAACTCTGCAATGGTTTTTTTGCCCATAATATGCCCGACTTCGTTAATGGATTTCACCATAGCAAGGTCAACTTTATCATCTAAAATATCCTTAACGAACAAGCCATCAATTTTAAGAAAATCAACGGGCAGGTTTTTTAGATAAGCAAAAGAAGATAATCCGCTACCAAAATCATCAAGAGAAAATAAACAGCCTTTTTCGCGCAACAGATGAATAAATTCCATGGCTCGCGATAAATTGATAATCGCGGCGGTTTCTGTTACTTCGAAGCAAATCTTGCTGGTTGGAATATTCCAGCAGCTAAATTGTGCTGAAATAAAGGCCAACATGGTTTCGTCTGCGAGTGACAAGCCGGATAAATTGACCGAACACAGTGACAGTTGATCCAAAAAACCTGGTTTTTTGGCAATCCATTCGAACAAGGTTTCAATCACCCAGCGATCCATTGCCGTTGCCAAGTTGTAACGCTCTGCCGCAGGTAGAAAGGCACCGGGCGGAATAATAACGCCATTTTTATTTTGGTAACGTATCAGTGTTTCAAAATGCAGACCTTCGTCGTGTTCAGCAATGGACACGATAGGCTGACCGTAAAGCCGGAAGCGATGGTGCTCAAGACCGTCCTGAATCTTCTCAACCCATTGCATTTCACCATGTCTTAACGCTAATTCTTCATCGTCTGGTCGATAAATGTGTACTCGGTTACGACCTTTATCCTTCGCGGCGTAACAGGCTGCATCCGCTTCTTTCAGCAACGTGACCGCATTTCTGCCGGTATTATTTATTGCGGTCACTCCGATGCTCACCCCAATAGTAAAACGTCTGTCCTCCCAAGCAAAATGATAATCCTTGATGGCGTCGCGTAGTTTTTCACAGGCTATCAAGGTCTCATTAAGCGAACAATCATACATTAGCACGCCAAATTCATCGCCTCCCAAACGGGCAACAAAGTCATGCCGCCTGACCTGTTTTTTTAAAACATCACCTAATTGTTTAAGTAGCTCATCACCCGCTAGATGCCCACAAGTATCATTAACGACTTTAAACTGATCGAGATCCAAGTAGCACAACGCATGTTCGGCGTTACTGTTTTGCGCCAGCGTTATCGCATTGACGATCGCTTTGTCGAATTCGTTACGGTTTGCCAAGCCGGTCAAGCCATCGTGGCTGGCTTGGTAGGCTATTTGTTCCGTTAAATTGCGTGTTTCTGTCACATCCTCACACACCAGTAACAGACTGCGCTGTTCATCGCCGCTTTCAACAAGGCGGGCAGCCGCTCTCACCCAGATAATCCGACCATTTTGGCAAATTTGCCTAAATTCCTGTTTATGGACAAGTGAGGAATGATGCAAACACTGAACTAACAGTTGGCGCACGAGGGATAAATCTTCGGGGTGAATAAAATCGAATAGCGGGCGGTCTTGCAATTCATCAATTGATAAGCCCAGATGCGTGGCGCCGGTAAGATTAGCCGAAATAATAAAGCCGTCTTCTGCAAGGTTAAACACCATGGTTGGGTTGTCATTGTACAGCGCCAAATAGCGGTTTTTGGCCTGGGTCAATGCCTGATTCTGCGTATCAACTGTCTTAATAAGGTCATTGAACGCATCAACGAGGACACCGGTTTCATCATTGTGAATTTTTACTGCGCGTAATGAATAATCTCGGGTATCGCTGATCGTTTTAACGGTTTGTACCAGCTTTTTGATGGGCGCTGAAATTAGTTTGATTAACGGCGCTGATAGAAAGAACGTCATCATCGACACCCCGGTCAGTACTGAAAACAAGATGCCAGTAAATTGTACTTTATGCCAGTATGCTGCCGAAAAATCGGCATGGATAAGAATGGTACCCTGCTTTTCGGTGCCATCAACAATCGAATTAACCACGCATAAGTGCAGTTCTTCAAAGCGTGTTTTTTCCTGATCTACCGATACCGGGCAGCGCCATGACTGATGATCTTTTTTTAGTAATTGTGCAAATATGTTGTTTTTTGCATCGTATAAACAGGCGGCTTGCACTGCAGGTTCTAAATTAAGGACGGCAAGATTTTCATTAGCCAGCGCAATATCCTGGAACATTACCGCAGCAATACTACGGTTACCAATGAGCGTTGCCAAGGTGGTCAAATCGTCTCTGGCTTTTTGTTGAAATTCGGCAATTTCAAGTATGAGCAAAAATATGCCCGCAAATAGCAAGGAGGTCAGGCTAGGAAATAATACGGTTAACAGCAATTTGCGATGAATAGACAGATTACGGATTTTTTTAATCATGGTCTTCCCCATCGATAATATCGGAGACTTCTAATAATTTTGCACTGACTTTCAAGCCGCTTTTTTTGATGGCCTGCAAATTAATTTGTAGCTTTATTCGGCCTTCTTTATGTTCAAAGCCGATCATTCCACCTTGCTCGGCAAACTCTTTGCCTTCTCCAACGGTTAAGGTTGAGGTAAGCGCCTGGGGTGGCGGCAAGTTTTTAAGAGACGGGATAAAGAGGATATGGCAATATGGCTCTCCAATTAAACGTTCCAATCTTATCAACTTGATAGGCATTTCGAGTGCGCTTTGTTGTTCGATAGGATTAATGAGCTCGCCAAAAGGATCATTACCTAATAAACAAATATTGAAGGTTTTGGTATTATGCTTAGGCCAAGTAATGAATTTGGTAAAGTTATACAGATAGCCTGCTTTTATTTTATATTCCACAGGGGCTTCATCGGCGTGCAGTGTCGGTAAAAACAACAGACTACCCAACAGAAATAACGGCAATTTTGTGATATTCATTGTGCGATTTTACCGGTACTGTAAAAATCCATGGTGACACACTATTTCTTAACGTTTTTATTGACACCTTTTAAGTCTTTAAGTCAGGTGTGTTGGATTTGTATTCTTAGGATAGGTCATTCGCCGTTCTTCACCGCTACCAAGGCGACAAAATTATACCTGTTATGAATAATCCGTGTATTTTTAAGCAAGATGATGTCTTTGTTCGTCAATAAATCCAGCGGATTATTATGATAAACAAGGTTGGTTGTCAGCTTGAAAAAACTAACTTATATTTACTTTTAACTGACAGCTCTAACCGACTTTGAAAGCGCTGTAACACGGGATAGTTTAAAGTTAAACTGTGCTGCCCGCTTTAGCAGGGACGTTTAGTAGGATTTTACTTAATGCGCATAAATACCGTTCATAGTAAGTCCTAAAATAAAGTTGTTACATTTACCCAGAGTTTGATATGCGTCCATTTATAGTGTTATTAACTTTTTTGCTCATGCCTTTATTTGCGCTTGCCAATGAGGGCGGTGGCTCAGGAGCAGGTCCCCAATATATTGAGATAGGGCCAAAGCTTATTGTCAATTTGGCGAATCCCAAGCAACTGATGAAAATTAACCCACAATTAATGGTTGAGGGGGAAGCGGCTGAGCAAGTTAAAAAAAATATGCCGGCCTTGAAAAATGCACTGATTATGCTGTTTAGTGGCAGAAAAGCCGAAGAATTGGCAACAGCTGAACAGCGTGAAGCGCTGCGAAAAGAAACTACCGAAGTAATAATAAAAACGTTAGATAAATATGGTTCTAGCGAGGGGTTTGAAGACGTATTTTTTTCAGATTTCAGAATCAATTAAACTTAGTTTTGTGACTTGTGCCTTCGGTGGATGCAATGACTGCCAGTCCTCAAAGGTCTGGCAGTCATTATGTTGCCGAAGGTATCGTACTCGTTCCTAAAATTTGCTACGCAGCCTGTCGGGTTAGCATAGCCTGCCCGCACATCAGCTTAATCAATTCGCTTTTTTCTCGCTTTCCAGTGCTTCAACCAATTCTTTTGCTGGTAGATAGCCAGGGTAGATATTACCTTTTTCCGTGACGATCATGGGGGTGCCTTTTACACCGAAATCCTCACCTAATTGCATGTGTTCATCAACGGGGTTATCACAGGTTTTAATCGCTACTTTTTGATCTTTTTTCGCGGCGGTTAATGCCGCATTGCGATCATCAGCACACCAGACGGACACGGCTTTGTTGTAAGATTCCGAACCTTTACCTGCGCGCGGGAAAAACAGATACTGTATGGTTATTCCCTCTGCCATATATTGATCTATCTCTGAATGCAGTTTACGGCAATAGCCACAATCAATATCAGTAAAGATAGAAACGGTATATTTCTTTATCTTTGGCTTAAAGATAATCATTTTATTCTGACCGACTTTTTCAAGTGCACTAAGCCGTGTTGCTGCTAATTTTTGCTCGGTCAAATCGGTGCGAGTTTCAATATCAATCAAGCGTCCCTGAAGCAGATACTTGCCATTCTCAGATACATAAAGCACAGTAGAGCCAACGCTGACTTCATAAAGTCCGCTAACTTCGGCAGGTTTAATGGCTTCAATTTTTACTTCAGGCATAGATTTTGTGAAGGCTTGTCTGATGGCAGCTTCGTCAGCGTTAGCAACCGATAGTGTCAAACCCAATACGGACAATGTGGCACAACTGATTATTTTTTTCATGGCGTTCTCATTTTGATTTAAATAACGATATTTGCTGATATTTATTTGAACAATCGCTGCACATCTAAAAACATGGCTAATGTCATCAGTGTTATCAGCATAGCAATACCCAACTGTTGGAACATAAGCTGAATTTTTTCTGAAACAGGACTACCTTTGATGCTCTCTATTGCAAAAAACAGTAAGTGACCGCCGTCTAAAACCGGTACCGGCAATAAATTTAACACGCCTAAACTGACGCTGACCAGACCCATAAATTTTATAAAATGCACAAACCCCATATTCGCAGATTGTCCAGCATACTGGGCAATGCTTATTGGGCCGCTCAGATTTTCTACAGAAGCTTTGCCAACCAACATTTTTCCCATCATTTTCAAGGTAGTCCAGGAATAATAATAGGTTGTTTCGATTGCGGCAGGAATAGCGGCTAGAGGCGGTAATGAATATTGCGCTGTCATTGACTTCATTAAATCATCGGGCACATAGACTGATGCGCCGATCTTGCCTTCTATGCGCTGCTCAACTTGCACTGATTTAGGTATTATGGTCAACGGGAGCGGTACGCCATCACGCTCAATTATCAGTTTTATAGTGCTATCAGGTTGTTTTTTTACCGTATCGACCCATTGCATCCAATCATTTATGGGGTTGTCGTTAGCGCTGATAATTAAATCGCCTGGTTTTAAACCAGCCGCTAAAGCGGCACTGTCCGGCAATATTTGTCCAATAATCGGTTTTAATTTTGGCGACCAAGGTTTAAAGCCTAAATGTTGATAGAGTGCTTCGGGATTTTCAGCATCACTTTCTGCAAGTTTCAATATTTTAAGTTGCTGCTGGTCATCAAGATTTTTTACAGCAATATTAATTTCCAGCTGACCATCTAATGCCGACTCAATAATGACACTGAGGGCTTCAGTCCAGGTCGGTGTTAGCTTGTCGTTAACTGATAAAATTTCATCGCGTTCAGCAAAGCCTGCATCAGCCGCTAATGAGCCTTGTTCTATGCTGCCAAGTATCGGTTTTATACCGCTTTCGCCTATAACCAGAACGCTCCAAAACAAAGCAACAGCCAATATAAGATTGAATAAAGGTCCAGCGACAACAATAGCGGCTCTAGCGGGTAATGATTGCCTATTAAACGCAAAAGGCAGATCTTCCGGGCTAACGGCACCTTCGCGTTCATCGACCATTTTGACATAACCACCCAGAGGAATAGCGGATAATACATATTCCGTCGTCGCCGAGTTTTTTTGATAAGACCACAACACCTTGCCAAAACCAACCGAAAATCGGAGTACTTTTACGCCTGCTTTACGAGCAACCCAAAAATGTCCGAACTCGTGGATAGAAACCAGAACGCCAATGGTAATGGTGAAATAAAATAAGGTGTTTAAGGTTTCCATTAGTGGTTAAGCCCTGCAATTATTTGTTGGGATACTATTCTGGCTTTCTGGTCGGTTTCTAAAATAACCGCCAGAGTGTTTGCAGGCTTAACTTCAAATGCTTGCATACAGCGTTCGATAATAACGGGAATATCGGTAAAACGTATCTGTTCATGCAAAAAAGCATCGACGGCGATTTCATTAGCGGCATTTAATACGGTGGGCAAGATGCCGCCGGTATTGATAGCCTCATAAGCCAGGCGTAGACAAGGAAAGCGTTCCAGATCTGGTTCTTCAAAATCCATACGGGCAATAGCAAAAATATTTAGCGGTTGCGCGCCAGAATCAAAACGTTCCGGCCAAGCCAGCGAATACGCAATGGGGATGCGCATATCCGGGTTGCCCATTTGGGCAAGCACTGTGCCGTCGACATAATCGACCATGGAATGAATCACGCTTTGTGGGTGAATGACTATCTGTATTTGCTCTGGTTGCATGTTAAAAAGCAAACAGGCTTCAATCATTTCCAAGCCTTTATTCATCATGGTGGCGGAGTCCACGGAGATTTTTTTGCCCATATCCCAGTTGGGATGAGCAACGGCTTGTGCTGGTGTTACATCTGCCAACTGGTCTATCGGC
The DNA here is from genome assembly GCA_947504985.1 of Methylococcaceae bacterium. Lineage (GTDB taxonomy): Bacteria > Pseudomonadota > Gammaproteobacteria > Methylococcales > Methylomonadaceae > Methylovulum. The sequence continues at coordinate 8,877 of CANNKH010000109.1, forward strand.
GTTTGCCGAAAAGGCCCCCCTGATGCCGTAAGTAAAATACGTCGCGCTGCTTTTGCCTGCATACCGGTTTTATAATTTGCCGGCATACATTGGAAAATAGCATTATGTTCGCTGTCGATAGGGAGTAATTGCGCACCGGATTCTGCAACGGCTTGCATGAAAATATCGCCTGACATTACTAAGGCTTCTTTGTTGGCTAATAGTACCGTTTTTCCAGCTTTTGCCGCCGCGAGGCTAGGTAATAAGCCGGCGGCGCCAACAATAGCGGCCATCACTGAATCAACTTGATCCAGCGTTGCGACATAGT
>CANNKH010000110.1 GCA_947504985.1 Methylococcaceae bacterium
ATCAAGACAGTCCGGTAAAAATAGTGGCGGGGTTATAAGATGGATTTGCTCGATTTTGAAGCACAAGGTTTGTATTTTGAAGAAGCTGATGTGGTTGGCGTTAAAGAACTGATCGAACAAGCAGCGGGTAGTTATGAAACCGGAGGCGCCGAGTTGCCGTTGTTGCAAGCGTATTTTAAAGCGCCTGACTCGTTGAATGTATTGGTGGCGTTAAATCGCTTTTATTACTATCAGCACCGATTGGATGAGGCGTTGAATGCCACCAGTCGCGCCTTGGCGGTGATTCGGCCATTGGTGAGCTTTCCTGAAGATTGGCGCGATTTGCAACCCGATCATCTTGTTGCTACACCGTCTGCGTTGCTGACACAGGTCAGATTGTATTTGTTCACACTGAAAGCGATTGGCTTTTTAAATATGCGGCTGAATAACTTAAATGTCAGTCAGGCTATTTTTGAAAAACTGGTGGAACTCGATAGTAAAGATCGAATTGGCGCACTGGGATTATTGGAATTGGTCATCAAACGTAAATCAGATCACGAGTTAACGGGAGCGTCATCATGTTAAAAGAAAAATCCGATTCATGGTTAGCCATTATGGCGGCCATTGCCTTTATTATTTTTGCGATTTATTTACTGACTCAAGACAATGCGTTAGTCGGGCCGATTTAGAGTAATCAATACAACAGACTGGAGAAGACCATGCGTTTTGAAGAAGAAATGGAAGAACTGGAGTCCGCTGAAGACTTCTTGCACTATTTCCAACTGGACTATGAACCCAGCGTGGTGCATGTCAATCGTCTGCATATTTTGCAACGCTTTCATGATTATTTGCAGCAGGGCGCTGACAGTATGCCGGAAGATGAAGTGGCAAAACGGCTGGTGTACAGCAAATTGTTGATGCGGGCTTATCAGGATTTTGTTGAATCAGATGCTCAAACTGAAAAAGTATTTAAAGTTTTTAGTATGGGCGAGCCGCAAACTGCCTTTGTTTCGTTAAGCGATATAAAAACATGAAACCCGAGCGTTTTGATGAAGGTCGGTTTGATTATGGCGAAGCGGTGCGGGTCACGCGCAACGTTCGTAACGACGGCACTTATCCGGGGCTGGATGTCGGTCATTTACTGATTCGACGCGGTAGTGTCGGCAACGTGGTTGAAGTGGGCACCTTTTTACAAGACCAAATAATTTTTACCGTCCATTTTTTAAATCATGGACGCATGGTTGGCTGTCGATTAGAAGAGCTGATTAGCGCTGATGAACCTTGGAATCCCAGCCGTTTTGAGTTTCGTGACAAAGTCGTTTGCACGATGGATTTGGCGATAAAAGGTCAAGTTATCGTTGCTAAAGCCGCTGAAGGCGAGGTTTTAAAGGTACTGCGGGACGACGAGTTGATTCAGTATCATGTTGCTTTCGAAGGCAGGCTATTACAAATTCCTGAAACGGCGCTGGCACCGGCGCATCCTGAAACCTTTAACGAGCCGGAGTTTTAACGATGACGCCGACCGCCTATAACGTGTTACGCGCTGCGCTAAGCTTATTCCAAAAAGCGCCCAGTGAGCTTGCCGATACCGAATTGACTCAGGTGCAACGGCAGGCTGCCAACGAGTACGCTATTGAGGGCAGGGTGCTTAATTCCAGAGAAGCATCAGGCGTGGTGATTACCGATAGGGAAGTACAACGTGCTTATGAGGAAATTTTGAGTCGTTACGATGACGAAACGGTCTTTTTAAGTGAGCTGTATAAAAATCAACTAGATGAAGAAGCGTTACGCGCGGCCTTGTACCGGCAATGCAAGGTTGATACGGTGCTTGAGCTGATCGGCAGTCGTGCGCCCGATGCGAGTGAAATAGAAATCGGCATTTATTACCATCTTCATCCTGAACAATTCCAAAAACCTGAGCGGCGTGAAGCGGGTCACATCCTGATTAGCATTAATCCAGATTACCCGGAAAATACGCGCGAGATGGCGCGGAGCCGTCTTGAAGAAATCCGTCTTAAGCTACAAAAAAAGCCGCATAAATTTGCTGATTTGGCGTTAAAACATTCTGAATGCCCGACGGCTCTGCAAGGCGGTATGCTAGGTGTGATGCCACGCGGTACTTTGTATGCTGAGCTGGATGCCGTGTTGTTTAACATGAAAGCGGGTGAGATTAGCGATATTGTGGAATCGGAAATTGGTTTTCATCTGTTGCTGTGCAAACAGATACAAAAACCTGAAACCTTATCGCTACAAAAAGCGACCCCGAAAATTCGCAAGTTAATGAAGGAACGCGCCCGACGAACTTGTCAGCGGGCTTGGATAGCCAGTTTAACGGCATAACGTGTACGAACAAGTTGAATAGCTGTAGGTGCGAATATCTTGGGGCGCAAGTAACTTGTTGTCATAATTTATTTCATGCGCTACGGTGGTTTGCTGGCGCGAAACCACCCTACATATGCTTACCCAATGAAGAAGACGTGTGTCGTAGGGTGGTTTCGCGTCAGCAAACCACTGTATGAGTTAGCTTACTTAATGAAGACAAAGGAAACCGCCATGACCATTAAAGAAATCAAACACTGTTCTTTTTGCGGCATCGAACAATCCGCATCAGTGCCGCTGATTGCCGGAGCGGAAGGCTATATCTGTGGGGCGTGTGTATCATTGGCGCATCAAGTCGTTAGCAACTGGAGTCGAAAAAAAGAACTCTCGCAAGTGCAGGGCGTGTTGCCCAAGCCTGCCAAGATTAAAGCCCATCTCGATCAATATGTTATCGGTCAGCATCTTGCCAAAGAGATTCTTGCGGTTGCGGTCTACAACCATTACAAACGCTTGAAGCATGAAAGCGGTGATGCCGGGCTAGGCGAATTTGATAAGGATGTTGAAATCGGTAAATCCAATATTCTATTAATTGGCTCGTCCGGTACCGGTAAAACCTTGCTTGCCAGTACGCTTGCCAAGATTGTTGGCGTTCCGTTTGTGGTTGCCGATGCCACGACACTGACGCAAGCCGGTTACGTCGGCGATGATGTGGAAAATATTTTGGTCAGATTGCTGGATGTCGCGGAAGGCAATATGGCCAATGCCGAATGGGGCATAGTCTATCTGGATGAAATCGACAAAATCGCGCGTAGCCCCGAACAGCAAACCGGAACCCGCGATGTGTCGGGCGAAGGCGTACAGCAGGCGCTGCTGCGTTTAGTCGAAGGCTCGCATGTTAAGTTGCCCAAAGGTCGTAATAAGGACGGCAACGATATGCTAATGGATACCCGCAATATCTTGTTTATTGCGGGCGGCTCGTTTCCCGGTTTGGAAAAGCATGTCGAAAAACGGTTGATGCCTACCAATACCGCCATTGGTTTTCATGCCAGTGTTAATCAAACCAGCGACAAGCCCAGTCTTGAAGCCATGCTTAACGCCACTCAGCCTAGTGATTTACGCAAGTTTGGTCTGATTCCTGAATTTATCGGTCGCTTTCCGGTATTGGCGCCGTTGGAACCGCTGGATGTTGATGCCTTGATTAGGGTATTGACGGAACCAAAAAATGCCTTGGTCAAACAGTACCAACAATTGTTTGCCTACGAAGGCGTGGAATTGACCTTTGAAAAGGAAGCACTGGTGGAAATTGCTGAAAAAGCCATCGAACGCGAAACCGGTGCGCGGGGATTGCGTAGCATCATGGAACAAATCCTTAGAAAAACCATGTTTGATATTCCCTCCGTTGATGATGTCGAGCAATGCGTGATTGATGCTGATGTCGTCAAAGGGCTAGGAGAAGTTAGGCTGATAAAAAAAGAAGACAGCCAACTTAGACAGCAGGCCTGAACTAAAAAACAAAACTCAAACGGAAACCTTATGAAAACTGAAGACAAAATCCGCAAGCAATTAGCTGAAAACCCCATTATTCTTTATATGAAAGGTATACCGACCAGTCCGCAATGTGGCTTTTCAGGTAAAACAGTGGGCATCCTCAATGAAACTAAAATCCAGTATGCCTACGTCAACGTGCTGGAAGCGCCCTTTATCCGAGAAAAACTCCCCAGCATCTCGCACTGGCCGACTTATCCGCAGTTATTTGTTAATGGCGAATTAGTCGGCGGCTGCGATATTGTCGAGGAAATGTTCAACAACGGTAGTTTATTAACTTTGTTAAGTGCAGCGGTACCCTCACCAACCGAAGCCAAAGCAGAGACGTTGACGGTCGCTGAGATTGAAAGCCTAGTCAAGCAAGGCATTGCCGATGCCAAGGTGATTGTTGACGGTGTAGGCTGCGATCTGTTGATTACGGTCATCAGTGCACAATTTGCTGATTTGACGTTGGTGAAAAAACAGCAGTTGGTGATGGCAACGCTTAAAGAACCATTAGCCTCTGGCAAGCTTCATGCCGTCAGCGTAAAAGCCTATACTCCAGAAGAATGGCAGGAAAAATCAGTGAATCAGGCGAGTGGATTGTTGCAGATAACCTTATAGCTATCCGATAAACAAGAGGCACATCATGACAAAAATAGGTATTTTTTTCGGAACCGATACCGGCAACACCAGGCGAATTGCCAAAGATATTGCCGTGTTGCTGGGTGCCAACTTAACCGCAAAACCGGTCAATATTCGTACCGCCAGCGTAGAAGACTTGCTGCAATACGATAAGCTGATTTTAGGGACGCCAACGTATGGCGAAGGCGAGTTGCCGGGCTTGTCAACGGGTAATGCAACGGCAAGCTGGGAGGAATTTTTACCGCAGCTGACACGTTATGATTTCACCGGCAAAACGATTGCACTCTATGGCTTAGGCAATCAAAAAAGTTACGCTGACGATTTTGTTAGCGCGATGTTTTATCTTTACGATAGCTTTAAACAATCTGGTGCGACACTCATTGGTGAGTGCAGTATCGAAGGCTATAAATTTGAACATTCTAAAGCGGTCGTGAATGGTCAATTTGTGGGCTTGGCATTGGATCAGGAAAATCAGAAAGAGCTGACTAATCAGCGGCTGGATGCTTGGCTTAAAACCCTGCAATTGCTTTGGGCATGAGATGGCTATGCAAGACAGCAAATTAAAAGTCATTGGCCCCATTGAAGATTTACGCCATGTCAGCTATTTGACCCGCAAAATAAGCTTCAAAGGTCAGACGACTTCCGCACTTATTTTCTTGTTTAATGGACAAGCTTACAGTTACGTTAATCATTGTATGCACATGCACCGACCGTTAAATTGCGAACAGGACGCTATCTTTGATGACACCGGCAAGTATTTACGTTGCTCCATGCATGGTTTTATTTTCGATCCCACCACGGGCGAGTGTCAAAGCCCGGTTTGTTTAGGGCAACGCTTGCAAGCGCTCCGATTACAACAACATGATGGCATATTGTATTTTGCTGAAAAGCATTTAACACCGATAGATTGAAGGTGACGCGATGATAGAAGAATTGGCGGTTGTCGTGAAAATAGAGAATCATCAAGTCTGGGTGACCCGTGGATCATCGTCAGCCTGTGGCGGCTGTCAGCAAAAAGCAGCGTGTACAACTCACGCGCTTGGCAGTGTGCTTAGCAAAAAGAGCGTCCCGGTTGATTGTGATCTAGCACTGCAAATGGGCGATCAAGTTGTTATTGCTGTTGATGAAAATGTGCTACTACACGTGTCTTTATTATTGTATTTGCTGCCGTTAATTGCCTTGTTTACCGGTGCAGGGCTTGCCGACTGGTTAATTGAGGCTGGCGCTGGAAATGCTGATTTATGGATTGCCGGTAGTGGCTTGCTGGGGTTTTTATTGTCACTCTGGTTAATCAACACGGTGCAAAGCCAGCTGGTTTTAAGTGTTTCCCGACCTGTCGTTGTAAAGAAACTTTAAACCGTTGTGCGAGTATGAATGTCTGGGCCATTGATAAAGCTACGCCACTTAAGCTCCTGTTATTAGAGCTGGTGCATCGTTATGGTGAAAATACGCTGGCGCTAAATGCGCAAGAACAGCATTACCAAGCTATCGAACTATGCACCATGAACGATCCCGCCCTATCCGCTTATATCTACACCTTTGGACAAGCTGCCGGACGTTACGGCATCGATCTCAAATATCCCCTTTCTGCACACAATATTGTCGGTGACAACGAAGATCTGACGTTAGATCAAATCGTAGAGATTATTGCTATCCATCTTTTCTAAACGCCAGCTTGCCAGCGCCGCACAGAACGGCCAGTTCCGCACGCCACGGCACATTATTCGGCTCATGGTTGAATAGCCCGCAATTTTTCCGATTCGCTGATCGGTGAAGGTTTCAAAAGTTAGGCGCAGTTGCTTGATGACGTCACTAAAGGTCAATGCGTTTAATCCAAACGGGACATTCATAAATAATAGGCTTCAATTGGGAATCGGTCGGCTATTTTAGGCACTGGGTGCTACATAATGAAATTGGCGTTAGACGTTACATTGCACTGTCTCTACGATATTATATAGACCATAAATTTCCCACTCTCTCCAGCAACAGGATTCTCTATGAAGGCAAACGTAACTATTTTAATGGGCAGTATTTTTATCGGCTTGGCGGGGTGTTCAACCGATGGCGTTAAACAGGATGACGTTGCTGTAAAACCGGTCGATAAAATTTCTCCTGCCATAAATAATGAATTGGGAGGATCGGGGCAAGCGCCACGGATGACCGTTACCAAAGCAGGTAAGACGTTAAATTTGGTCAGAATTATGGATGGAGCGGTATGTAAAAATGAGCTTGAAGGCGCTAAAGGTACTTTTTTGGTGTACGCGTATCCTGCCGATATAGAACGTATTAAGCGCGAAAAAGGGGTAAAAATATTTAGTGAGTTCGAAGGTAAAATTCAGACTTTTTCAGAACAGGTTTTACAGGCAGCGGTTGATAAAACTAATCTGGCTCAAGATCCGTTTGCCTTGGGCGCAGATGCAGAGCAGCAAAAATTGGCGCAGCAATTGGATAACAATTTTCGGAGTAGTGCTGCAGCAGCGATTAATGCGTTTGAAAAAGAAACCACGCTAACCATTGATGTTAGTGCTTTTCCACCGTCATTGGTGTTTTATCAAAAAGGCTGTGAAGCAACGCTACCAGAATTGACGGATGCTGATAACGCTCAAGCCGTTGGTTTCTAAGTGGGCGATTTTAAACATCAGGACAGCCTAATATGACATCTATCGACCCTAAAGAAGACTTGCGCCTGAAGTTAAAATTGGCAGCACTTGAGTACCATGAATTTCCTACGCGCGGCAAAATTAGTGTGGTGCCTACCAAGCAATTAACCAATCAGCGTGATCTTGCCCTCGCTTATTCGCCTGGCGTTGCTGCAACTTGTGATGAAATTGTTGCTGATCCTGCCAATGTCTTCAAGTATACCGCACGAGGTAACTTGGTTGCGGTGATTACCAATGGTACGGCGGTATTGGGTTTGGGTAATATTGGCCCGTTGGCTGCTAAACCGGTGATGGAAGGTAAAGCCGTATTGTTTAAAAAGTTCGCCGGAATTGATGTGTTTGATATTGAGATCAACGAACATGATCCAGATCGGCTGTGTGACATTATTGCCGCGCTAGAGCCGACTTTCGGGGGTATCAACCTGGAAGACATTAAAGCGCCTGAATGTTTTTATATTGAGCGAAAATTGCGTGAACGCATGAGTATTCCGGTGTTTCATGATGATCAGCATGGGACAGCGATTATTGTCGGCGCTGCTATCCTGAATGGTTTAAAAGTCGTCGGCAAGTCCATTAAAACGTGTAAGTTGGTGGTGTCTGGGGCGGGTGCGGCGGCGTTAGCGTGTCTGGATTTGTTAGTTGATCTGGGTTTTCCGATTGAGAATATTTATGTTACCGATTTGGTCGGTGTTGTTTATAAAGGTCGCACTGAATTGATGGATCCTGACAAGGCTCGTTTTGCACAAGACACTAAGGCGCGGGTTTTGGCAGACATCATACCGGGTGCCGATGTGTTTTTGGGCTTGTCGGCGGGTGGTGTGTTAAAGCAAGACATGGTTAAAAGTATGGCGGCAAGCCCGTTAATTATGGCATTGGCAAATCCCACCCCAGAAATTTTGCCTGAAGAAATCAGAGCCGTGCGCGATGATGCGGTGATTGCGACGGGGCGTTCCGATTATCCCAATCAGGTTAATAATGTCTTATGTTTCCCCTATATTTTTCGGGGCGCGTTAGATTGCAGCGCGACGACGATTACCCGTGAAATGGAAATTGCCACTGTGCATGCGCTTGCCGAGTTAGCTCAAGCGGAACAGTCTGATATTGTGGCAACGGCTTATGGTATTAGTAATTTGTCTTTTGGAGCTAATTACTTGATACCGCTGCCTTTTGATCCGCGCTTGATGAGTCATATTGCCCCAGCCGTTGCCAAAGCAGCGGCCGAATCTGGGGTTGCTACCCATCCTATCAAAGATATGCAGGCGTATATCGAGCGGCTACAGCAGTTTAGCTATCACAGTGGCAGTTTTATGCAGCCCATTTTTCATTTGGCTAAGCAGGCGGATAGCACCAAAAAACGTATGGTATTCGCCGAGGGCGAAGATGAGCGGGTTTTGCGTGCCGTACAAATTCTGGTTGATGAAAATATTGCTATGCCAACTTTGATTGGTCGTCCGGCGGTTTTAGAGCAACATATCGAGAAATTTGGCTTGCGATTGAAGTCGGGTGTTGATTTTCGAATCGTTAATCCTGAGTGTGACGAGCGTTACCGTGATTTTTGGCAAACCTATCTGGCGATGACAATACGCAAAGGCATCACCGAACAATATGCAAAACTGGAAATGCGCCGCCGCAATACCTTGATTGGGGCGATGCTGATTCATAAAGGCGATGCTGACGGTATGATTTGCGGCACATTTGGCACGCCTGGCTTGCACTTGCATTATATTGATCAGGTGTTGGGTAAACGCGAAGGCGTTAATGTCTATGCGGCAATGAATTGTTTGGTGTTGCCTGATCGCCAAATTGTTTTGGTAGATACTCATATCAATCAAAATCCAACGGCGGTACAACTTGCTGAAATTACACTGTTGGCGGTCGAGCAGATGCGCCTTTTAGGTCTGATACCAAGGGTTGCCTTGTTGTCCCATTCCAATTTTGGTTCTAGCAGCAGTGAATCCGCGCAAAAAATGCGTACTGCACTCGCTATTATTCAGCAGCACGCGCCGGAATTGGAAATTGATGGCGAAATGCACGGCGATACGGCATTG
>CANNKH010000111.1 GCA_947504985.1 Methylococcaceae bacterium
CCACAAAATAAACCCTTACCGATAGAAATCACGCAATGCAACCGTTATTTGACTGCTGAACTGACCTCCTTACCCGAACACGCCATAATATTGGCACTGGGAACCGTCGCTCATCAAGCGGTATCAAAAGCCTTTCAACTTAAACCCAGCACCGTTGTTTTTAAACATAATACACAACATGTATTGCCAGGTAAGCGCACGTTGGTCGATTCATACCATACCAGTCGCTATAACATGCAAACCAAAAGACTGACAAAAGCGATGTTTGAGGATGTTTTTCGAACGATTGAAAGTATTTCAGTAGCCAATAATTCTGTGTAACGGCTTATTTTCAATAACCCTGTCCGCTATTTATCAATGTACCGCCAAAAAAGCGCAGGGAACATAACTTGCTTTGTAATTGAAAACATTAAATTGGTGTCAAGAAAATGGATTTAAGGCAACCCGCAAAAAATAAACCACCGTTGACTGAGCGGAGTCGAAGCCAGTGGTGCAGGTTGTTCGCTTCGACTCCGCTCAGCGAACGGCTTATGCAAGTGGATGGTTTATTTTTTGCGGGTTGCCTAAGAGAGCAAGCCTTGGTGCTTGCTTCAGCCTTAAATTCGTTCATGTTTTGCACAGTGAAGACAATTAACAACCAATAACTGAGTTATTGGATACACTAATTAGCTTGATAGCTAAGGGCGAAAACAGCCTTTGCGTCTGAGGTTCTCTAGGATAAGGTATGGATTTTAATAAAATAACCGCTGGGTTAAGGCTGATGGGCAAGGCCGAGTTAGGTGCGCCCTTAGTTATTGTGATGATTTTGGCAATGATTATGTTGCCATTACCTACCTTTTTATTGGATTTGCTGTTTACCTTCAATATTGCTTTTTCGTTAATTATCCTGCTAGTGGTTGTTTACACGCTCAAGCCCCTTGAATTTGCGTCGTTTCCAACCGTTATTTTGTTGGCAACCTTGCTGCGCCTGGCGCTCAACGTCGCGTCAACGCGTATTGTGCTGCTGGAAGGTCATAATGGTGGCGATGCCGCCGGTAAGGTCATCGAAGCCTTTGGCGCGTTTGTTATCGGCGGTAACTTTGCCGTGGGTTTGGTGGTTTTCGCCATCTTGGTCATTATCAATTTTATTGTGGTTACCAAGGGCGCCGGGCGAGTTGCGGAAGTGGGCGCCCGCTTTACACTGGATGCGATGCCGGGTAAACAAATGGCGATTGATGCGGATTTAAATGCAGGATTAATCTCTCAGGATGAAGCGCGGGCACGGCGTGCTGAAGTGGCTACCGAAGCCGATTTTTACGGGTCTATGGATGGTGCCAGTAAGTTTGTCAGGGGCGATGCGGTTGCAGGTATTATCATTTTGTTCGTCAATATTATTGGTGGACTGGCTATTGGTATGGGACAGCATGATCTGGGTTTTGCCCAGGCAGGCGAAATTTATGTGCTGTTGACGATAGGCGATGGCCTAGTCGCTCAAATCCCGTCGTTATTATTATCGTCGGCCTCCGCATTGGTAGTAACCAAAGTAGGCAGCAGTGGTCAGAATATTGGTCAACAGGTCAGTACGCAGCTCTTTGAAAATCCGAAAGCTTTATTGATTACCGGTGGAATGATCGGGGCATTGGGACTCATTCCTGGTATGCCCAATCTGGTTTTTATTGCGTTAGCTAGCGGCTTGGTTGGTGCCGCTTATTTAATTGATAAGCGCCATAAAGTCGCCGAGCTGCTTGAAACAGAAAGTATGGGCAGATCATTAATGCCGCTTCAAGAAGCCACCAAGCCAGTAGAGTTAAGCTGGGATGATGTGATGCCGGTTGATGTCATCGGTCTGGAAGTCGGTTATCGCCTTATCTCACTGGTTGACCAAAATCAGGGCGGACTGCTGATGGTACGTATCAAAGGAGTACGCAAAAAACTGTCGCAGGAGCTTGGCTTTCTGATTCCATCCGTACATATCAGAGACAATCTTGATTTAAATCCAACGACCTACCGAATTTCCCTGATGGGGGTGACGGTAGGTGAAGCGGATGTGATGCCGGACATGGAAATGGCGATTAATCCAGGACGAGTTTTTGGCAGCTTGCAAGGCAGGCCGTGTAAAGATCCTGCCTTTGGACTGGACGCCTTATGGATAGAGCCTAATCTACGCGATCATGCCCAAACCCTAGGTTATACCGTTGTTGATCCCGGAACGGTGGTGGCTACGCATCTGAGTCATCTTTTACAATCTCATGCCCATGAATTGTTTGGTTATGAAGAAACGCAGAAACTGCTCGATAATCTAGCCAAATCAGCACCTAAACTGGTGGAAGATTTAGTGCCAAAAACCCTGCCGCTGGGTGTTGTCGTCAAAGTATTGCAAAATTTGTTGCTAGAGCGCGTACCTATTCGGGATATGCGTACGATAGCCGAAACGTTGGCGGATATAGGGGTAAAGAGTCAAGATCCTGACATCTTAACCTCTGCCGTGCGAACTTCGTTAGGACGCTTAATTATCCATGAAATCAGTGGGATGCAGGATGAGTTACCCGTGATCACCCTCGATCATGAATTGGAACAGTTGTTGCATAAATCATTGCAGACGGCGAGCGAAACTGGGGTCGGCATTGAGCCGGGACTGGCAGAGCAAATGCACCAGTCATTACAGGACAGTTCACAAAAAATGGAAATGGAAGGACAAACGCCCATATTATTGGTGTCTTCTTATATCCGTCCCTGGTTGGCTCGATTCATTCGTCACTCAATCCAAGGCTTGCATGTCCTGGCATACACTGAAATACCCGCTGATCGCCAGATCAAAGTCGTTTCAACAGTCGGGCGGCGGGCATAACAACAAGGAGTCCGCACTATGAAAATTAAACGCTTTTTTGCAAAAGATATACGTCAAGCGATGCGTATGGTTAAAGAAGAGCTAGGCGCCGATGCTGTCATCATGTCCAATCGAACCGTCGATGGTGGTGTTGAAATTGTTGCGGCACAAGACTTTGATGCGCAGATGATTCATAGCCAGCTGAATAATAGCAAACCACAGGAACAAGCCGTGGCAGACCAATTGCCAGCGCCGACAGCGTCGTTGACCGAGGCTAAAAATAAGGGCTTGAGCAATTTTGAAGCGGCAAAAAAACATCTGCATTTATTAAGCAGCAGCAGAAAACAGAATGCAGAGGTTAAGCAGAATATCGAGCTCAAACCAAGTGCAGATAGCTTTGCGTTAGAACGGCCTGCACGACCCAACCCAATACGTCCTGAGCATGACTTATATGTAGGCTATGCTGAAAAGATACAATTGCGTGGCAAAGCAGAACCAACCCAGCCAGCAAGTGTAACGCCATTCGTCGCTCCCGCGTTTAAAGAGCGGCCTATTTTTGAAATGAAAACACCTGAAGTAGCCAAAATACCTGAAAAACATGACGAGCCTTTATATGAAAAGCTATCCGATAAACTGTTAATTGAAATGAGTAAGGAGCTAAAAAGTTTACGAGCCGCATTGGATAGCAAACTATCAGGCTCAGGTTGGGGATCGAGTACACCGGCAAATCCGATCAGGATTGATCTTTTACAGCGCCTGATGGGGATGAGTATTTCAAAAAAATTGAGCATTAATATTGCCAACCAATTGACAGATTATCATGACCCAGAGCACGCCTTTGTAAAAGCGCAGGAGGTACTTGCCAAATCATTGCCTATTGCCGAAGATGATTTACTAGAAGCAGGCGGCATTGCCGCATTGGTCGGTCCTACGGGTGCCGGAAAAACAACCACGATAGCCAAATTAGCAGCTAAATTTATTTTAAGACACGGCCCCAGACAAGTGGCGTTGATTACTACCGATAATTACCGTATCGGCGCACATGAACAAATCAATACCTACGGGCGTATCCTTGATGTCCCAGTTCGCGTTGCCACCAGCGCAACTGAGTTGCGTAATCTTATCAACGGCTTTGCTGATAAACGGCTTATTTTGATTGATACTGCCGGCATGAGTCATCGTGATATGAAACTGGCTGAACAAATTAATACCTTGAAGCAAAGCAATGTGCCGATCAAGTCGTATTTGGTCATGTCAGCCGCAACCGAATACAAGGCGATGAATGAAATTATCAAAGCTTTTCAAGTTTTTGAGCCACAAGCCAGTATTTTGACTAAACTGGATGAAGCCGTCACCTTGGGCGCATCGATTTCTTCAATAATAGAGCAAAATCTGCCGTTATTTTTTGTTACCGATGGTCAGCAAGTGCCTGAAGACATGCACAAGCCCTGTCCTCGAACCTTAGTCAGAGAATGTGCGGCTGAATTGAATAAAGAAAGCGATTATACTGACGACTTTAACGATAGTTTATGGGTGGCTCAAGGCTATGCATAATCAACCTGATCAAGCAGCCGGACTAAGAAAAATGAAAAAAATGAAACCTGTCCGTGTCATTGCGATTACCAGTGGCAAAGGTGGCGTAGGTAAAACCAATTTGTCGGTTAATATCGGCATTGCTCTGGCAGAAAGGGGACAGCGTGTCGCCTTGCTCGATGCCGATATGGGGCTTGCCAATGTTGATATCCTGCTGGGCATGTATCCAAAATATAATTTATCACACGTTTTGTCAGGCGATAAAACGCTGGATGAAATTATGCTGGATGGCCCTGCGGGTTTAAAAGTTATTCCTGGCGCATCAGGTATACAAAAAATGGCCGAGCTTTCAATGATAGAACAAGCGGCAATTGTCCGGGCTTTTAGCGAAATCGATCAGGATCTGGATGTACTGATTGTTGATACCGCCGCTGGTATTTCAGCGAGTGTCGTTAACTTTGCTCGCGCCTGTCAGGAAATTATTGTGGTAGTTTGTGATGAGCCAACCTCGTTAACCGATGCTTATGCGTTTATTAAATTGCTAAATCGGGATTACGGACTCAGTCATTTTCATGTGATAACGAATATGGTGCAATCATTCCAGCAAGGTCAGGCGTTATTTCAAAAATTGACTAAAGTAACGAACCATTATCTGGAGGTGACGTTGCTGTTTGAAGGCGCGATACCTTATGATGAATATCTGCGCAAATCAGTACAAAAACAAAGCCCGGTAGTGATCGCATTTCCTGGTTGTAAAGCCTCGGTTGCGATGCGAGCCATCGCTGAAAAAATCGATAACTGGCCGATGAAAACTCAAGCCGGCGGTTATATTGAATTTTTTATTGAAAAAATGCTTCAGTACGGCTCCGAGGAATACGCGGCATGAGCGGCGTGGCAATGTATGCTTCAGTTAAAGCGGGGGGCACAGATGAAGTCATCCTGCAACATGCCCCGTTGGTCAAGCGCATTGCCTATCACTTATTAAACAGACTGCCTGACTCCGTACAAGTTGACGATTTAATTCAGGCAGGAATGCTGGGTTTACTTGAAGCCATTAAACAGTATGACGCCACCCAAGGCGCCAGCTTTGAGACTTATGCCGGCATCAGAATTCGCGGCGCCATGATTGATGAAATCAGACGCTCTGATTGGACACCCAGATCGGTACATAAAAAAGCACGTAGCGTTGCTGACGCCATCAGGTTAATTGAAAACAAAACGGGATGTGAGGCAAAAGCTGTTGATATTGCTGAATATTTAGGCATCAGTCTTGATGAATATCATCATATTTTGCAAGATTCAAGTAATTGCCGTGTATTTAGCGTTGAGGAATTAGCTCAGACTGGAGATTACTATCTTGAAGAATCACAGTCACAAGAAGAGCAACCTATTGAAGGCTTAAGCCGCGATGATTTTCAGCAGGCGCTGACTAACGCTATTGCTGGATTGCCTGAGCGTGAACGCTTGGTTATTTCACTATATTATGATGACGAACTCAATTTGCGTGAAATTGGTGAAGTTTTAAATGTCAGCGAATCCAGAGTTTGCCAAATCAGCACGCAGGCTATCTTGAGATTACGCTCAAGACTATCGGAATGGATGAATGATTAAGCGCATCAAAATGTAAAAAGGCGTGCATAATTTTTTAGGATTGATTTATGGCTAGCCTGTTTATAAAATTCAAAATGATAGATTTTCTAAGTATCTTAGGACTCTTTATGGGGGTGGGCGCCATCCTGCTCGGCAATATGCTTGAGGGTGGCGAGTTCAGATCGCTACTCAATGGGCCGGCGCTCATTGTCGTGTTTGGCGGCACCTTTGGCGCAACGCTACTCCAATTTCCTCCCGCCGTCTTTTTCAGAAGTATGAAAATGTTGTTGTGGATATTCAAACCGGATGACAATGATCCCGAAGCGCAAATTAAGCAGATAGTCAGGTGGAGTCTTGATGTGCGAAAAGATGGTCTGCTACGCCTTGAAGATGAAATAGACGACATCACTGATACTTTTATACAAAAAGGCTTGCAGCTTTTAGTCGATGGCAACACGCCTGATGCGATATTCGCCATGCTTGAGCTAGAAATGAGCGCTATAGAAAACAGAGACTATCAGGCTGCCAGAGTATTCGAAGCCATGGGGGGGTATGCGCCAACTATCGGTATTTTAGGCGCCGTCATGGGCTTGATCCACGTCATGCAAAATCTGGCTAATCCAGAACTATTAGGTGCAGGCATCGCCACTGCTTTTGTAGCAACCATTTATGGCGTCGGTTCTGCAAACCTGATTTTTTTGCCTATAGCCAATAAGTTAAAAATCCATGTTTTTGCAGCAGCGCAACTTAGAGATATGATTGCAACAGGGATTGTTGCGATTGCCAAAGGCGAGAATCCAAAAAATATTGAACTGAAATTGAGTGGTTTTTTGCCTCCACCTTCAAAATAGACGATGAAGCGACCTAGAAGAAAAATCATTGACGATGCCAATAATCATGACCGATGGTTAGTGTCTTATGCTGATTTTATAACGCTGCTGTTTGCCTTTTTTGTGGTGATGTATTCTATTTCTTCGGTAAATGAAGCGAAATATAAAAGCTTGACGAATTCGATAGGCTCGGCCTTCTCAAACAAAAACCAGCCAACTGCTAATTCAGCGCCGCAGGTTAGCCCCCCTGATCCGGTGGATAATTTGCCTGCAGACGATAAAATACCTCCTCTGGAAAATCCGACCTCAGAAGAAACTGAGAAAAAGCGCCAGTTAAGCGAAGAAATATTAAAAGAAAGAAAGCAATTGAGCCAAGTCTCTGACCAATTGAAAAACGCATTGGCACCTTTTATTGATATGAATTTGGTTACCGTTATCAGCAACGATTATTGGATCTCATTGGAAATGAATAGTGAATTGTTATTTTTAAGCGGCGAAGCTGAATTATCAAAAAAGGCAATCCCGGTATTAGAAAAAATAACTGAAGTCATCAATCCTATGCAAAATGCAATTAATGTTGAAGGGCATACTGATGATATTCCTATCGCAAATGCAACCTTTAGATCCAACTGGGATTTATCATCGGCTCGTGCGACCAGTGTTGTTCAAGAATTTGCTAAATTGGGAATTAGCCCGGCACGTTTATCAGCAATCGGCTATGGTGAATTTCACCCTATCGCTGATAATGCGACAGAAGAGGGGCGATTTAAAAACAGACGAGTACTCTTGGTTTTAATGTCACAGGCTTTTTCGCGTTATGGTGCGAGTGATGAAGAACGTGCCAAATTATTAAATCTGGCGCCGACAACACCTATTGATAGTCCTGCTCCTAATTAGCTGCAGATGCGCAATACTTACAGATGAAAAGCATGTGACAACTAACCCCTTTTTAATCACTTTTTTTATTATATTTGTCATCGGTACTGTTGCAATGGCGGCTGTTTTGGTTTGGCTAGTCCCTGCTTACATCGCACTTAAACGCGATTATCAGCGCCTTAATGAAAGGGTTAGCCGTATCAGTAATGACCTTGCCGGGCTATGTTCGGCCGCATTGGCCGTAGACAGACGCATAGAGATAAGCGGTGAACAGTTAAAGCAACTTAATGACAAGCTAACCGAACGGGCAGAAGACAGAACTAATGAACAACCACCCGACCACCCTTATCGCTCAGTCATACAAAAAGTGCGTAGTGGTGCCAGTGTTAATGAACTCATGCAAAGTGCCGGTCTTAGCCATGATGAAGCCGCACTGCTGATTCGTCTACATGGCTCCAAAACATCATGATATAGCGCACCTACAATAAAATAACCACCACCTCAAAGAACGGATAGCAATCTCCATCAAGGCTGCAACACACTCAACAAAGCTGTTTGTGCTATTCCTTGCTTTGGGTTCATCATCGTTAAGTCAACAGCATTGGCGCCACGACTGCCAGTCCTTCAAGGACGGGCAGTCGTCGTCAAACTTCACTATTTGGGCTAAACTTACCCCGCCCTCAACCTCCTTTCAAGAAAATAATCCTATGAAAATCAAACTGCTCTTGTTGTTTCTGCTGCTGTTTGCCAGCACCGCTTTTGCTACGCCTACCACGCCGACCAGCGATTTTACGATTAACAACGACGGCACGGTGACGCATAAGCCCACTGGGTTAATGTGGATGCGTTGCGCGATGGGGCAAACTTGGACAGGTTCAACGTGTATCGGCACTGCTCAATACTATACTTATGCGGCGGCAATGGCGTTAACCTCTAGCTTTGCCGGTTTTAACGATTGGCGATTGCCGAATATTGCTGAATTGCACACCATTGTCGAGCGGGAAAACGTTAATCCTGCCATGAACACCACGATGTTTCCTAACGCCAGTACCCGTTGGTTTTGGTCGTCTTCGCCCAGTGCTAACGATAGTAGCGGCGCGTGGATCGTCACCTTCTATGATGGCTACGGCTACGACGACTACAAGAGCTACGACAACGGTGTTCGGCTCGTGCGCGGAGGACAGTGGACTTTTGGTTCTTTGCCTCAGACCACCCCGATCGGTGATTTCACCGATCATCAAGATGGCACGGTTACTCATCAACGTACCTGCTTAAGGTGGCAACGCTGTGCCGTCGGGCAAACCTGGACAGGTTCAAGCTGTGCAGGATCAGTTAACACCTTTACTTACGATCAGGCGCAGCAGTTGACCAGCACCTTAGCTGGTTTTAGCGATTGGCGTGTTCCTAATCAAAATGAACTGTTAAGCATCGTGGAATACGGTGCTTATAACCCCACCATTAATATCGCTGTGTTTCCTAACGCCAGCACCTATGCGTTTTGGTCGTCTTCGCCCA
>CANNKH010000112.1 GCA_947504985.1 Methylococcaceae bacterium
ATAAAAAACGCATATATAAGTAGGTGATCAAAAGTCTTTTAACAAAATCAAATGCGGCCAACTTCATATACCCAGCTTAATTCAATCCCTTTGTCATGTTAAAAAATGTTAAAAGACTTTTAAACGATTACTTAAGTCTTTCTTAGACTATCCATAGTTTCTATCGCTTATTTATATTTATCGATCTGTGGTCAAAACGTAGATAATTCCTGTGGAACTTTAGAGCCTTTTGTTGATTAGCACCCAGTTTCGTGAGTTAGTTTTGGCGTCAAAATCAGAAAATCATCGAGATCACCCATGGAGTTATTGTAATGCCCTGTCACCATTACATCAGAACAAAAAAGCTGACCAGCAAGATGTGTACAATTGAAAACCGGTTATGCAAATTGAATTCACCACCGAAAAAATAAATTAATGGATTATGAAACACCTTAAAACAGGATGAAACACCTTAAAACAAGTAAGCCGTTAATTCGCGTGAGTCGGTGCAAATAGTTGGTTTTAATCGCTTTACTTTTACAATGAGAGGTTTATATTTACCGCCGTGGGTAAGAAATACCCACACTTTAAAGACCGGTTTTCCGGTAGCGTTGAACTTAAACTTTTATTTATCTTAAACTCCAGATTTCTTTTGGCTCTCCGAACTCGTTCGTAAACGCCAAACGTCTGCCTAGTGGGAAATTCCCACAAACCGGTCACCCTAAAATTAACTTTTGGTGTGACCAATGAAAAAGATATTAACTATTAAGGAGTTATGCTTACTCTTAAATAAAAGCAGAACAACAATTTGGCGTTGGGTGAATTCAGGCATCTTGCCAAAACCAATCAAATTGGGTCCAAATAGCGTCGCCTTTCTGGTATCTGACCTTAACGCATGGTTGCAATCCCGCCCTCTAGCGGAAGGTAGCAGCCATGAGTAATACTAAAGGTAAGCAACCTGTAAACGACGATAAGACCACGGTTGAATATTCAGCATCTGGCGTGGGAACTGGGCAGGAACAAGAAGAGGATTCTAACAAGGAATTTATCAAGCTTGAACCTGGAAACTTCCCTAAAACTGTCGATGAAATTGCCACAATAACGAAGGCGGGTAAAAGCCCCCTTTTTTATTACGGTCAAAGCATGGTTTGCATGGTAGGAGGATCTGAGGGCGTTGAGCTAAGGCAGGCTGTTGCCCTTGATGTCATTGACTACGCCATGCGTAAAGTTGATTTTAAAGACAAGAAAGGCAATAAGAAAAATTTGCCGACAACGTATGCCAATGCATTGATAAACCGTCATTCGTTGCATGAAATACCGGCTGCGCGTGAATTGAAGGGTATTATCCATGCACCGACACTACGCCTAGGCAGTTGTACGTTGCTGTCTGAACCGGGCTATGATGCGGAAACAAAACTGTTTTTCGACAACACCAAAGGGCTGGTTTATCCAAAATCTTTGCCTGATCTAACAATTAAAGAAGCGCAAAAGGCTTTGAAAAAGTTAAAGGTTGTCTTGAAAGATTTTGCTTTCAGTGAGGAAGTTGACCTCAGTGTGGCAATGTCGATAATGATAGGAACGCTGCTCCGCAAGCAGTTGGATGCAGCACCGGCATTAGCCATAACCGCTGCAGACGTTAATGCGGGGAAATCCTATTTAGCGGATGTCATCGCCATTTTCGGTACGGGACTGCCCGCAGAACCGATCAGTTTTTCTGGCAATAAAGATGAGGATCCAAAAGTGATGTTGTCCAGCTTAATAGAGGGTAAGCCGGTCATATCCTTTGATAACATCGATAGACAATTGCAGTCAGCATCGATCAGCACGACCTTGACGCAAAAAGCGTACAAGGGGCGCATCATTAGTACCAGTAAGATGCCCAAAGCGCCGACTAATGTTACGGTAATTTTTAACGGTGTTAATCTTTCCGTTAATAAAGACATTGCCCGTCGAGCCTTGCCTTGTGTGCTTGATGTGGTCAATAAGACGTTTGAACAAGACGCCAGTAAATATGTCATTGACCATCGTCCTGAACTGGTTATGGCAGCTTTAACCATCATAGCCACTTATCGAAAAGAGGGCTGTCCTGGTCATGATGACCTACCGAGATTTGCCAATTATGGTGCTTGGTCGGAATGGGTTCGCGGCGCTTTGGTCTGGTTAAGCATGAAAGACCCCTGTGGCCGTCTGAATTGGTGGGCTACGTTCGACTACGAAGACCAACAATTGGGCGCTGTATTGCATGAACTGTATGATTTCTACAGTAAACATGGAGACAATGAACAAATATTCAATGTCAAAAAATTACGTAAGGACTACAGTGACAATACGGAAGCACTCCAAAGCTTAGCGGGTGTTGCAGCCCAGGGCGGAAGCAACCTTAATCCGAACAAGCTAGGCATTTGGTTGAGCAAAAAACTGGGCACAGTGCGCAGTGGGCTAAAGTTAATTGCCGTTGGTGAATATCAACACGCCACGCAATACAAAGTTGTTAAAATCGATGGTGTAGTCGTATCTGAAACAAAAAATGTGGAGGATATCCAAAACCCAGAGATGAACGAAGCTATCGCAGCATAATTTAATTATATTGAGCCGGGGTAGTGTGCCATGCACATTATCCCGGTGACTTTCGTGAGTCTTGTGAGCCTAGATTCAGGTTAAGGGGTTTGAAGTCCAACGGTACGGAAACGTACGCTAAGCAAAGTTATTGGCTTTTATAGCCAAAAAACATAGTTAAAATTGTCTCTTAAATCGATTAATAGACAAATTGTCTATTAATGTGGTGAAAAACGATTTAGTAGACATGATTTCTTAGTGCAATTTCTGTGTCCATAAACTTGTGATATTTTAGACACTTATGAAATTTGTCAACTCACTTTGAATGCTAACGTACGTTTCCGTACCGTTGGACTTCAAACCCCGTTAAGACACCACTAATTTCATGTTTTTTTGTGGGTATTCAACAGCCCATGATGCAATTTCTGTCCGTGAGTTTGGTGAGTCTTGTGACTCTCTTTTTGCTACCCTCACAAAATAGTTTCAATGCTTTTAACCATTTAAACAAATGATTCCACAACCAGCCGTTTGACCTGCTTGGTCAGCGGCTGATTGCCATCAAATCCGCTCCCAGCCCCCTTAATCGCTTCCCCAATCCAAGCCCTAACCGCCGTGTTATCGGCTAAATTATGCCTGCGCTGCAAGGCGCTCACCAAATAACTTTCCAGCATCACGGTGGTGCGCCTCGGCTTGCCATTGTGTTCAATGGTCACGGCAAAATGCACCTGTCGGTAATCCTCATGTTTAAAATAGTAAACACTGACCCCTGCTGTCGTCGTTTTGACAGGATCGCTTTGTTTAACATCATAAACAACATCACCGTGTTTAATCCCTAGCTGTTGGCAGTGCCACCGGTAAATGTCCAACCTAAGCCGCTCCGGTAAGGGCTTATCCTTGCAGGTGATGCCCAGTGCTGCTTTTGCTTGTTGAGTCAGTTTACTGAGCGTATTACTGCTTTTGGGCGAGCAGCCATACAGTGCCGCCAATGCCTCAGCCAATTTTCCTGTGCCATCATAAGTTTCTGCTGCCAAAGTACACCCTGTCATTTATTTAATATGTTAAACATAAATAGCCCCATTATGGGTATAAAAATCATGCTATCATCATAATATACCGCAGTTAATGCGGTTAATAATAAAATATTTATTCTCTGACATAAATTCATTTACTAAACATAATAGACTGAATTTAATTATTAAAAAATTTAATTTACGCAATTTTAACGACTATAACCCTAGATTTTTAGTTATAAAAAATAATTATATTGACAAAACAATAATAAACAATAACAAAATAATTGACATATCGAAATGCTCATATATACTACCACGGACGGTTGGGCAAACCCAGCCAGACCAACTTAAACCGCTCAGACAAGCTTGAGCTTCAATCCAACTGATGACGATACCGGAGGTGAACAGAATTAACCGCAAACAATAAAGATAAAGCCGTTACACATAAATAATATTCTTACGAACAAGACCCTCCAGAATTGCAGCTTGGCAGTAAAGTAAAAGCCGTAATTCAATATATTAAACTTACCAAATAAAGATAACGATATGAAAACACTACTATTTACCCATTTATACATGCCTACTTTTTTAAGGAAATTTACACATGACAATCGCTATAAATCAAGAAGCAAGCAGCGCAACGATGCTTGCAGAGTTCAATACCAAGGTTCAGGAAGTTAAGGCTAGCTTTGACCAAACTGACACAAGCGGCACGCTTGCCGTTGCTGATTACAACCCCAACAGTCCGCTGAGTGAACAAAAGAAAATCCCCGATATCATCCATTTCTTCAATAAGCGCTATTTTTTACTGATTATCGACGGCCAGGTATTCCTAGGGGATCGCTTCGGCACTGACAGCTTTGGCCGCCCCATCGGTCTCACCATCATTTCGCAAGCCGACCTCAAAAAGCAGTACGCCGAACTCTCGTTCAAAGTTAAAATCGGCGACAAGCACAACATATTAAATGTGGTCGATCTATTTTTCAGATCAGCCCGCCGCAACCAGCTCTTCGGTGTCACCCGTCCGGCACACCAACCCATTGCTGAAAACGAAATAAATTTAATGGCCGCCTTGCCATTAACACCCCAGCCAACCAACTGTAAAGTGTTTGATCAGGTCTGGGAAATCGCCTTTGGCACTAACACCGCCGGCGCAACCGCCCTCTTGGAAGACATCCTGGCTCACAGTGCCTATCCGCAATATGCCGGCATCGGTCTTGCCATTGAGCTTGAAGGTGCATTAGACACCCCGTTCGCACAATTGCTCACCAAACTGTTCCAGGCGATTTATGGGGCACGCTTTCTGCCCATCAGTCATTTGAACCACATTGAACATCTGAGTACTCGTCTGAACCGCCCCACCCTCATCATAATTGACGCAACGGTATTGGCTGAAGCCGGAAAGGCGGGGGAGAAATTCATCCTGGAGCACATTGCCAGCGATGCGACAACCATCAAGCCCGCGTTAGGCAAACCCTTCAAGCAACCCAACTACGCCCATGTCATTGTGCTGTCCAATTCCGCTTATGAGTGGTCAGATGCTTTAGCCAAACGCATCAGCACCTTATCCGTCAGCCCCGTTGACAGCACCCTAATTGATGCCGCCCATAACCAGTTGTTCCAACAAGACGGTGCGGCTGGAGTGCTACATGGTTTGGCATCACGCGCCCAGCAATTGAAAAACGACTTCAAGCAACGCATCAACCATGCCAGCCATGCCTTTAACGAATTTCACAACAATTATTTACTGCAATACGTCATTGCCGAGCTTGAAAAAGGCGGATTATTCGGCCAGAACATCAGTGTCAAAAGTTTTTGGTCAGGCTTCAATGCTCACCTCAAAAACAATGGCTTAACCTACAGCTATACCCAAATTGGCGGAGGACGTGAGCTTAACAAACTGATCCCGATGCGCAAATCCAAAGCCAATGATAACAGCGACGTGAGCGACCTGTTTAGCAAGCCCTTGCCGGCCAATTGGGTGTCCAGCTTTATATTCCCCGATCTTGCCACTTGCAGAGCCGCCATTGATCGATATCTAGGTCATCCTTGGACTTGGGAATACAACGCCCCCGCTAACCTGATGGCGCCTGCCTCAGAACCAACCGTCCCAGCCCTTGAACAAAATGATGGCAACTTGCCCACGGTGAGTCTTGAGGAACTGGAAGCGATGCTTGATGCGCCAGTGCTGCAAGACCTCCCGCTCGGTGACACCAACTTGGTTCATCCAACGACCCTATTGACCTTGCCTAAATCAGCCGCCTAAGCGCGGCCCACTTGAACGCAGGATGTTTCAACATCCTGCACCGCTTATCTCCTCCACCCTGTCCAAACATCCGTGAATCCGTGAAGTCAGGGTGGAAACCAATCCAGGAAACAACGTTATGAGTTATCCCTTTAATAAAACCCACTCAAGAGAGCCGTTTGTTAAAAACAGCGAACAAGAGGATTTCCAAGTGGAATATAATCCTGAAAAAGACGATGCCGACGAGCTGGACTACTTCGCCTACCGTGACATCATTGAAACCATGGGCGCCATGAGTGATACTGAATTTTCACACTGGCTATCGCAACATCAAACCACTGTGCTTGCCGATCCGCTGTTTGGTCAAATCATCGATAGCTTCAATGATGAATTAAGCCAACTGGCTTGGAAGCTCGTCCACCAACCCCACTCAAAACCCACTATCGCACTGCCACCGCCCCTGCTGCCAACCAACATTCCGCTCACCACACCAGAAGAATGGTTCCAACACCTGAATGGGCTGCTAGCCGTTGTAATGAACAAAGGTGGGCTGATGATCCCGTATCCTGAATATTCAGAGGCGTTACAGCGCACCGAAATCATCTTAGGCAAACGCCTAGATTTGATTCATTTCTTTACCCACAAGAAAATAAACAATGGCAGCAAAATGGTCGGTGCTTTTGAATACTGGTTTAGCCATCCTGACCGTAACTGCTACTCGTCCCTGCAATTCGCACCCGGCATCACCGTTCCAGAGCATGTCTACAACCTCTGGCAGGGCTTCGCCTTTACGCCTTCCGCCTTGGGCAGTTGGACGCTATTAAAAGACCACATCCGAAATAACATTGCCGGAGGCAACCCGGAGATTTACAGCTATATCCTCGATTGGATGGCCGATGTGGTACAACTGCACCCTGACAAACCCGGTGTAGCGCTGGTATTGATTGGCAAAAAAGGCGTCGGCAAAGGTATCTTTGCCAATAACTTCGGCAAACTGTTGGGGCGGCACTTTGTCCAACTCACCCACTCCAAACAACTGACTGGGCAGTTCAACAGCCATATGCAAGATGTCCTGTTAGCCTTTGCAGACGAAGCGTTCTGGGGTGGAGACAAGCAAGCCGAAAGCAACCTGAAAGGCTTAATCACCGAGTCTCACCTTCTGATCGAACCGAAGTTTGTTAATGCCTTCACCGTCAGATCCTACACCCGACTAATCATTGCCAGTAATAACGACTGGGTGGTGCCCACCTCCGAAGATGAACGCCGTTATTTGGTGCTGCACGTCAATGACGAAAGCAAAGGGGACAAAGCCTACTTCAAGGCTATCCAAGAGCAACTGGAGCACGGCGGCTATGAAGCCATGCTCAATGAACTCCAACACCGCGATCTTAGCCAAAGCAACCTGCGCCATGCGCCACGCACCCAAGGCCTAAGCCAGCAGACCTACCTGTCTGACCCCGTACTCCAGTATCTGATCCACTGTTTCAATGAAAGCAGCCTATACAGCATCAATGACCAACCGCAACCTTGGGGAGAAGGCTTGGTACTTACTAGAACCTTCCTAAATAACTTTGACCTGTTCAGTAAACGCCTGGGCAAAACCCATGGTCTAACTGAAAACACCTTTGGTAAAGCTTTACGCCGTTGGTTATGCGAACATGATGATGAGAATAAAACCAGTAACAATGATTGTATAAAACATACCAAAACCCGCAAAAACCTTGAGAGTGCGATAGAAAAACCTACTCAGCAAACCTGTTACCTTTTCAAAAGTATTGATCACTGCAAAGCCATGATCGAAAAGAAATTAGGCACTACGTGGAACTGGAAAAACTATGACCTGATGGATGATGAACCAGAAGAATAACAGAGAGCAGCCACTCAACAGACCGCGCGTCAGTCGCTAACTGGCAGGGGATCAGGGGCTTGGCTTACCGAAGCAACCCTTCCCCTTAAAAAATATATAACTACTTGATTATTAATTATTATTTAATAAGGTGACAGGGGACAGAGGGGAAGCGTAAAAAAGAATTTAAGGTATCCCTCTCAAGCAGAAGGGAGAAGCAACTTCCCTAAGATTTTTCTGCTATCCCCTCAGTCCCCTTGGCACCGATACCATAATTCACTAACCTTTAACGGCAACCCAAACCGTCCATTCTCGGATTCACGGATAAAACCCGGTAAAAAAGCCGCTCCAATTACTGGAGCGGTTTATTTACTTAAGCACTGGATTAAGCACTGACATTTACCTTTTGCAACACCGCGTCGATATAAGGATGATTCATATCATCAATATACTGGTCATTTTGCAGCAAACGCAAGTTCAATAAATCTTCAAACGAATCCTCCCAAACCGGCGGCTTAGTCAGTTGCGGGGCAGGCTTGAACTTCATGCCGTTCACCTTGAGTCGTTCCATCCAAATGTCCTTGGCCAAATCGACTGCATCAAACAACGGCGTACCGGACTGGCTGTAATTCACCACCACGATATTATTGTTCCCCATGAGGTCAGTGCTTTGGTACAAGTTCGCCTGATAAATACCGGAGATAAAATCAGCCTCTTTATACAATTCATCGACCAAAGTATTGGCCAACAAATACCACTTATGCTCTTTACACAATACATTCACCTCCGGCGCATAACACTCAGGATCGGGATTGATTCTGAACAACGAACCTTTTGGGGGTAAACCCACATAACTGATCACCTTGCTTCTGGAGATATTACTGATACTGATTCTTTTCATGATAAATAGTCCTATAGGAGCCAAACAAAAACCGGCAGAACGTCTTCACCGGTTAGAAAGGAACAATTCCTTTCTAACTCTTTATATCTCTATCATGTTGAGAACCGCCTGTTTAGGCGACCCTTTCCAACAGGCAACAGCGGCGGCGCACCGCAAAATGGCTAACTATAAAGCTATGGTGACACAAGATAATCGGCAATGTTGCCCCACTGGTCAAGGTACTGCTCAACATCGGCAATATCGCGCAGATAAACCTTCTGCCAAGTTGCTGTTTTCTTTGTTACCGCCTTAATAATATCCACCGGAAATACATAAAAAACAGGTGTAGTCATCCCCGTATCCATCGATGCCTTATTCACTTTGCCATAGCGATAGCCTCGGTTCAAGGCAGCAAAAACTACAAAATCACACTCAAAATTATTGATGGGAAACCCACCATCGAAATCAGTGGCGTACCGGCTTTTGACTTGGATGCGACAGGCGCAATGATTATCAGGATTAACCGCCATCAAATCATAACCGGGATGATTGACATACGCCTTGTACGCCTGGATGCCGTTAATAAGCAGATGACCTAGAACTAAGAATTCAGCA
>CANNKH010000113.1 GCA_947504985.1 Methylococcaceae bacterium
ATCAAGGTATAAAAACACTGGGTTAGGATAGCCTAAATCGCAATAATTGAACAGTTTTTTGCTTTCTCGCTACACTTTTTGATGCAGCATTGCGACGAGATTGGAATAGAGGCTCAAAGTACGTATTCAAAGAGGGATGTGAATACTTTTGAAGGACGTTGCGATGCAAAGTCTCTACAGCGAATTCTATGCCACACGAGACCTATCAACCTGTTATCTAAAATACTCATTGGCTAGCACACTCGGCTGTAGCAGTCTAAGGAATAGAGGCAAAATAACGTCGGTGTGTATTGTAACCTTCGATAGAAGCTATGGCTGGCAGTCATTATTAACCTACCCCTAACCCATAAAGGCAAATAATAAAGTGGTTTGCCTACACTACAAATAAAACATAACTTTGACCCAATACCCAAATACGAATGCTGCCCATCTGCAACATTAGATGTCTTATTTTGCAGGGTTGATACGTTTTTTGCAGTGTTGCTGCCATAAATATTCAGACAAAAGTCGTCCGAAAATTTCGGCTACCCATTTAAGGTGGGACAGTTTAAGGTTCGTTCGCTGAGCCGAAGCGAGTCTCAGGGTGGGCACGTTTTTTTGCCCACCGAAAGAAACTAACCACTTAGCTTGCTTGCGATAAAAAATTTTTCGCTCGATGTGATTAAAATGGTGGGCAAAAAAGCGTGCCCACAAATATCTTATTGAATATAAATAATAATCAATGACTTGTATATTGTCTGTTGTGAAATATTCTTCCGTAGGTCGGGTTAGCGATAGCGTAACCCGAGGCAATCAGCACCCAAAATGTCGGGTTACGCTACCGCTAACCCAACCTACGAATTCGTAATACATTGTTTTAATTATATTAAACCCTTAACTGCGGGCAGTGACGCGGCGTGTGGGAACGATAGATTCAACGACAAACTATCCTGTACTTATTCCACCAAAAACTCACGCATCATGCCCATGTCTTCATGCTCAAGGTTATGGCAATGGTACATAAACAAGCCTTTAAAATCTTGGAATGGTTTGATGATACGGACTTTTTCACCTGGCATCACCAATACGGTGTCTTTTAGTCCACTTTCAATAAAGCCGTCGCGCACGGTCGCATAATCCGCTTCGGTGCCCGAATCTATACTGCGGCTGACAATTTGAAACTGTTGTCCGTGTAAATGAATAGGATGCGCCATCGTCATCATCATGCCCATGCCGCCGCCCATACCCATTCCGCCACCCATGCCACCATGACGCATACTGCCCATACTCATCATGCCGCCACCCTGATGTTCTCCTGCGTTTGCCGGTTGATTGCCATGTCCACCGCCATGCGCATGAAAAATTTCCATTAACTGAATGGTGTTGACCGGAATGCGCTCACTCGGTAGCGGATCGTTGTAAGCATAAGGCCGTCCATTCAGCAGCATTGCCATGTGGCCTTCTGAAATGCCGATAGGAACGGGCGTGTTAGGGTTAGCGGTATCGGTTATTTTATAGCGGTTTATTTTGGACAACGTTGCCGGCAATTTGGGGCTATCGCTGACTTTACGAGTCACATGAGCGGTAAAAATAGGGTAATCACTACCGACAGGCAAGCTGTTGGTGTGCATCATCATGCCCATTTTTGGTAATGCGCCGGAAAAAGCCAAGCTACGCATCACCAGTTGCGAGCCTTCGCTACGTCCACTGAAATCTGCCCAAACATCGAGGCGTTCACCCGGCGCCAGCATAATATAGGGTTTGGTTTCTGGCGCTTCTAATAAGCCGCCGTCAACGCCGATCACGGTGATTGGCGTACCGTCATCCCAACCCAGTTTGTAAATGCGTGCGTTGGAACCATTCAGGAAACGTAACCGATACGCGCGACTATCCACATCAATTTGAAAATCAGCGCGACCGTTGACCAAAATGCGGTCACCATAAAAGCCGGTCATCCGGCTGTGCATACTTTGTGAATAAATAAGCTGGTTTTCAGTATCGAAAAGACGATCCTGAATAACAATAGGAATCTCGTAGTCGCCTGAAGGCAAACCAAGTGCGGCTTCTTCGTCATCATTCACTAGCAACGCGCCAGCCAAGCCATGATAAACCTGCGTCGCGGTCGCTTCATGCGGGTGTGGATGGTAGATGTTCATGCCGGCACGGTTTAGCACTTCAAACTCATAAACCAGTTTTGCGCCTGGGTCGATGGCATACAGCGGATGTCCATCCATTTCGGCGGGCACATGCAAACCATGCCAGTGCGCAACCGTTGGCTCTGCCAAGGCATTATGCAAATGAATGCGTACTTTCTGACCTTTTTGAAAACGCAAAATGGGGCCCAGATACGAGCCGGGGATTTCCGTTACCGCGTCCTTTGGCCCTTGCAATAACTTTGCACTGTACTGCATTACTTTGGTGGACTGACCGACCAGAATAGGCACGGCACTTGGCTGACATAACAGCTCAATTTCAACATCGGGTTTAAAATTCGGGGAGGCTTTGCGCGGTGTCAATTTTGGCATCGCTTGCATACCTTGCATATCTTGCATGGCGTTGAGCAGGCCGGGCATACTGGACAAAGCGAGTAATCCCAGGCTGGACTGGGTGAGAAAACGGCGGCGGGAATAATTATTGTTATAGTCAAACATAAAATCTCCTCAGACTTTTTATCTTTGTTATGCCGTGCCGAAAAGACACGGCAACTGCTGACTATATATTAGTAAATTGTAATATTCAAGCGGCTGCATTGATGCGACGCTTAATCATCAACATAACGCCGCAGACTTAAATCGCTCGGCAAATAAATTAAAATCTGCATTTTCCAAATAAGGCAACACGCCTAGTAGCGGGGCATCCAGTATTGTTTTGATGGTGTCGATATTTTCTTCGCGATTCAGCATCGTCGCATCGGTACACATGGCAATCCAACCAGCACAAGCCAATCCTGATTGTAAAACCGCATGATAAGTTAATTTTGCATGATTGATACAACCCAGCCGAATCGCAACGACGATGATAACGGGTAGCCCCAGCCTTTTTGCTAAATCACTAATGTCTTCGGTTGAATTGATTGGCGCATACCAGCCGCCCGCCCCTTCAACCAGTACGATGTCAGACAAGGCTTGTAAGTGGTTAAAACCAGCGACAAGGGTGTCCAGATCAACGGGATGATGATGTCCTGCAATATGCGGCGACACCGCAGGTGCATAAGCGTAAGGATTGATTAAGGCATACTCAATAGGGATAGATGAATAGCGTTGAATCAGTAAAGCATCATCATTATGCAATTGCCCCTGATGCAGCACACAACCCGATGCCACCGGTTTCATGCCGACCACGGTTTTACCTTGTTGTTTTAAATAGTGCATCAGTGCAATCGTCGCCCAGGTTTTACCAACATTAGTATCGGTACCGGTAATAAAATAACCTTTCTTCATCGCTTTGCCGTCACCGTAATGACTTCAAACGTGGCCATAATAGGCGTATCAATCGGTTCATTAGCACATGCCAATTGATAAGCGGCAATCATGTTTTGCATGGCGCGTTTAGTGGTTAACTGCTTGTTACGACTTGCCAGAACATTATGGGCACCGATACTTTTTAGCTCGCGCATCAAGGCGGTAACAGAGGCGTAGCGCGGCAAATAGGTGGTACTGCTAAGGTTAATATCGACAAATCCGGCCTGCTGCAAAAAACAGCGGATGTCGTGCTGATGATAAAAGTCATTCACATGACGATAATCATCAACCGTTGCCCACGCCGCTTTTAATTCCTGCAAGGTAGACGTGCCAAACGTCGAAAACGCCAGTTGCCCCGCTGGTTTTAACACCCGTCGCAACTCATTAAATGCCGTGTCGAGATGATTGCACCATTGCAAGGCGAGATTTGAAAACACATGATCTATGCTCTGTGCGTCCAGTGGCAACGCTTCTGCATCGGCACAAACATACTGCACCTGATCGTTATCTAACAATTTACGCTGAGTGGTATGCAGCATGGGCATCGCAATATCCAAGGCAATGATCGACCTATAACCCGACAAAGCCAGTAATTCGCAAGTTAAAAAACCGGTACCACACCCCAAATCCAATAGCGTACCGCTCAAATAGTCGGTATCGGCAACGTTGAGTAGCGCTTGTCCGACCGTGCGCTGTAATTGTGCAACGCTGTCATAAGTTGCCGATGCGTCAGAAAATGCTTGTCTGAGCTTGGGTTTATCAAAACTCAGTGACATAACTCAGCCATAAAACGAGAAATAATGGTGAGGGTCTCCTGCTCATGCGATAAAAAAGGCGCATGTGCCGCCTGTTCGATGCAATGCAGCTGCATAGTGGGTAAACATTGCAACAGGGCTTGCCCGACGGCAATCGGCACGAGCGCATCCCTCCCCCCTAATAGCGTCAATACGGGTTTATCCATCGTAGCCAAAGTGCTGGTTAAATCGGTATGTTTCAGTATCTCTAGCCCGCCTTGTAAAGTATCGGTGTCCGGCGCGGGATACTGCGCCGCCGCTACTTTCAATTGCTTCAAAAAGCCTTTGGTATTGCTCAAACCCTGGACTTGCAGGGATAAAAAACGCACTAAAGTCATCATGCCATTTTCCGATAACTGGTTGGCAAATTGCTCCAACACGATTGTTTTCATCCCCGGCCACGCTTCGGTAGCAGTCTCGTGGGATTTTTGGATAAAACAGGGATTTCCAGATAATAAAATTAACGCGTCAACACGCTCAGGATAACGCTGGGCTATATCCAACACGACGGTTGCCCCCAAAGACCAACCGAGCCAACAACTACGTTCATCGGTAATGGCGTCAACCAAGGCATCACTGATTTGTTCTAGCGTGTAGGGCGTGATTTTTTCGCTGCCCCCGTGTCCGGGTAAATCAAGGCAGGTCACTTGATAATGCTGAGCCAATTGCTGGGCAAAATCTTGCCAGATACCGCTGTGCATCGCCCAGCCATGAACTAGCACGAGGGGTTTGCCAACGCCAAAAGTATGTTGATGGATTTTTGTCACACGCGACCTTCAGCAGATAAGATCGCCTTGGCAAGTGCATCCAGTAAACAATCAACATGCTGCGCTTCATGACCTGCCGAAAAAGTTACCCGCAAACGTGCGCTACCTTGCGGAACCGTGGGGGGACGTATTGCACTAACCAGAAATCCGGCATCCAGCAGTGCCTGACTAATCGCCACTGTTTTTTGACTATCACCAATGACAATCGGCTGTATGGCCGATACAGAAGGCATCAACGCTAAACCTAACTGCCCTGCCCCCAATCGGAAACGCGCTATCAACTGATTTAACTTATCCCTGCGCCAACTTTCGGTGATGACAATCTTTAAACTCGCGCGGGTTGCTTCGGCTATTGCTGGTGGTAATGCCGTCGTGTAAATATAAGTCCTCGCCTTTTGGATCAGGGTTTCAATCAATACCTCAGAACCGGCAATAAAAGCGCCGAAAGTACCCAAAGCCTTGCCCAATGTGCCCATTAATACAGGCACATCCGCTTGGCTTAAGCCGTAATGCGCTAATAACCCGCCGCCCTGTGCACCGATAACGCCAAGACCGTGCGCATCATCGATCATCAGCCATGCTTCATGGTGTTTGGCAATATCAACCAAATTTTTTAGCGGTGCAAAATCACCATCCATACTGAATACACCATCACTGACAATTAATTTGTTACCCGCCACGTTTGTCAGATGATGCGCCAAATCAGCAACATCAGCATGGGCATAACGTTTAAATCGCGCGCCTGATAGCAAGCCGCCATCAAGTAATGAGGCATGATTCAAACGGTCTTCAAACACGGCATCGCCACGTCCAACCAACGCCGCAATAGCTCCCAGATTGGCTTGATAACCAGTAGAAAAGAGTAATGCTCGCTCGCGTCCGGTAAATGCCGCCAATTCTTCTTCTAACTGATGATGCGCGGTACTGTGTCCGCAGATTAAATGCGCTGAACCACTGCCGATGCCATAACGGTCAACCGCCTGTTTAAACGCCAGCACGACTGCCGGATGATTCGCCAAGCCCAGATAATCATTACTGCAAAAATTGATGATGGTCTTGCCCTCCAGCTGTACATGAATGCCTTGCGGAGCATCAATAATACGTCTGGATCGGTATAAGCCTTGCGCGGCAAGAACAGCCAAATTATCCGCTAACTTTGAAAACCCCTGAGCCATCAAGCGTAACTCGAACCGCCTGCATGTAATCCCAGTCGAGCAAACAACGCCAGATCGTGATTGGTCATCGGATTATCGGTCGTCAATAATTTATCGCCATAAAAAATAGAATTTGCCCCCGCAAGGAAACACAAGGCTTGCATTTCATCGCTCATACTATTTCGACCGGCTGACAACCGTACCCGTGAAGTCGGCATCATGATTCTGGCAACAGCAATGGTGCGGATAAAGGTCAATGGATCTAGCGGCTCAGTACCCATTAATGGCGTACCTTCAACTTGCACGAGCATGTTGATAGGCACGCTTTCTGGATGTTTTGGCATATTCGCCAGCTCGATCAACAAATTGGCGCGGTCTTTGTCACTTTCGCCCATGCCAACGATACCGCCACAACAAACATTAATCCCCGCGTCCCTGACCCGCGCCAGCGTATCCAAGCGGTCTTGATAAGTGCGTGTCGTGATCACTTCGGAATAATAATCTTCGGAGGTATCCAGATTATGGTTGTAATAATCAAGACCGCCTGCTTTTAAACGCGTGGTCTGTGTGTCAGTCAACATACCCAGCGTAACGCAAGTTTCCATGCCTAACGCCTTAACCCCTTGAACCATTTCAACGACTCGCTCAATATCGCGGTCTTTGGGTTGTCGCCATGCCGCACCCATGCAAAACCGCGATGCGCCTTGATCTTTCGCCTGTTGTGCGGCTTGCAAAACCTTATCAACAGGCATTAAGGCTTCGGGCGTTAAACCGGAATCATAACGGGCACTTTGCGGACAATAACCACAGTCCTCAGCACATGAACCGGTTTTAATGCTCAACAAGCTGCTGATTTGCACTTCGTTAGGATCAAAAAAGTCACGATGCCGAGTTTGTGCTTTAAAAATCAGATCATTAAAAGGTAAATTAAACAGGGCTTGGACTTCGGACGTTTGCCAATCATGGCGTAATGCAGACATTTTGTAATTCTCCGGCTATAGTGTCGGATAAGCATAAAAAATCACTTATCAACTTATTCTTATAAAAATGGGTTACAACTGGCTTAATATTATACAGAATTATCTATTGCCGCCTACTTGTCTGTTATGCGCAAATGCAGGCGAGGATAACCGTGATCTTTGCCACTCGTGTTACCGGCATTTAACCAGAAACACGCAATGCTGTTATCAATGTGCGCAATGGCTGGAAATACCCACACTGATACCCGTACGTTGTGGACGGTGTCTGAGTAAGCGACCGGCATTTGACGAAACCGTCGCACCGTTTATTTATCAGGGCGCGATACAACATTTAATAACCGCCTTGAAATTCCGTGCCGATTTCAAAAATGCCCGCTTGTTGGGTCAATTATTGGCGCAATATCTGCGGCAAAGTACCGAACCACCTGAACTTATTCTTCCTGTCCCGTTACACACCTCCCGCTACCGCGAACGGGGCTTTAATCAGGCAATAGAAATCGCTAAAACGGTTTCGAAGGAATTGCAGATACCGCTGGATCTGAATAGTTGTCGCCGCATCCGCGATACGCCGCACCAAACTCAATTAACCGCCAAACAACGTCGCAAAAACCTGAAAAATGCTTTTACCCTTGTTAAGCCCATCAACACCCAACATATCGCCATTCTTGATGATGTCATGACCACAGGCTCAACCGCACATGAACTGGCAACCGCATTAAAAAAAGCGGGTGCGGTGCGGGTTGACGTTTGGGTCTGTGCCAGAGCGTGACGGTATAATGTCAATATAACGGTGGACAGAGACCTGCCCAATAATCACAACTTATTGATAATAGTTAAAAATGAACAACCTAAATCACGTTATGAAGCAGAGGCCTGCTACGGATGCCGCGGCTATTGACCATGCGGTGCAGTTATTACGGCAAGGTCGTCTGGTCGCCTTTCCGACTGAAACAGTTTACGGATTAGGCGCGGATGCCGCTAATCCTGATGCCGTGCGGCGTATTTTTGCGGCTAAAGGCCGCCCTGCTGACCATCCCTTAATCGTCCATATCAAAGATACCGAGACGCTGACAGATTGGGCTGCGTCCGTACCTGATACCGCAAGACAACTGGCGGCACATTTTTGGCCGGGACCATTGGCAATCATATTGACTAAAAAACCTAGCGTATCGATGACGGTAACGGGCGGGCAAAACACGGTGGCGCTGCGCGTACCTAGTCATCCGGTTGCGCTGCGCTTATTACAAGCCTTCGATGGTGGAATTGCTGCACCGTCAGCCAATCGATTTTGTCGGATTAGCCCAACGCAGGCTCGCCATGTTGCCGAAGAACTGGGCGACGCAGTTGATCTTATTCTCGATGGCGGCGCGTGTCAGGTGGGCGTGGAATCAACTAT
Organism: Methylococcaceae bacterium; assembly: GCA_947504985.1. GTDB lineage: Bacteria > Pseudomonadota > Gammaproteobacteria > Methylococcales > Methylomonadaceae > Methylovulum. Next base: position 8,532 of record CANNKH010000113.1, read on the forward strand.
TGTCGATTTGAGCTGCGCTCATCCCCGCTTGTTAAGACCCGGACATATCACGCCATTTGAGATTGAAACGGTATTGCAAACCGAACTGCTGATGCCGGTCTCGGCAGGTGCGGAGACCATCCGCGCACCCGGCATGATGGCTTTGCATTATGCCCCGACGACAGCGGCGATGCTGTGTTCAACGCAGGATTTACCGGCAAGTATTGAACGACTGGCAATTGATGGCAAACGCGTGGGCGTACTGGCGTATCGATACACATTGACCACCCAGCCACCCAGCCAGATTATTTGCCTGCCTGAACAAGCCGATCAGTATGCACAGGGGTTATATGCTTCATTGCGGGAACTAGACAACCTGTCACTAGACATCATTTTAGTGGAACAGCCGCCACAAACAGCAGCTTGGCAAGCCATCAATGATCGCCTTCAGAAGGCAACGATTGCCCGTTAATACCGCCTTAGAACCACCCTACGGCATCCTAAAACAGCGCCAACGCTTCCAGACAGGCTTGAGAATGCAATGCGCCGCCATCCGGCGGTAATCTTAAGCCGGGTAACACTA
>CANNKH010000114.1 GCA_947504985.1 Methylococcaceae bacterium
CAGCAGAGTTCGCCATCATGAAGCAACATGCGGTTATCGGTTATGAGGTGCTAAATGCCAGCAACTCGCCCTTGCTCAAAGTCGCGGCCGAGATCGCCTATACACACCATGAAAAATTCGATGGCAGTGGCTATCCGCGCGGTCTGAAGGGATACGACATTCCATTATTCGGACGCATTGTCGCGATCGCTGATGTCTTTGATGCGTTAACTTCTGAGCGTCCCTACAAAAAAGCATGGGCAATCGAGCCAGCGAAACAATTGTTGCAAGAAGGCAAAGAAGCGCACTTCGACCCCGATTGCGTTGAAGCATTTTTCGCCGATTGGGATGCCGTCATGGCCATTAAAAACAGGTTTATAGATGAAAGTATCGAATACAGAGACTACACCTTGGAGTAAGTGGCTCGTTTTAGGTGCGCTATTAATAGCGGTAACGGTATTAACGTGGTTTCATCGCCAGCAGAATGAAGCGCACAGGGCTATTAATCAAACCGGCAACCCGCCAATCAAAACTGATTTTTCTATAACGCAGCCTTTGCCTGATGATGTCGAACAGAACTCAGAAAAGGTCGCTCTCGGCGAACGTTTATTTCATGACGTTCGGCTTTCCTCTAATAACACCATCAGTTGTTTGAGCTGTCACGATTTAACAATGGGCGCAGCAGATCATCGTGCGCATTCAATTGGCGTAAACGGTGCAATAGGCGACATCAATGCCCCCACCATTTTTAACAGTGGCTTCAATTTTGTGCAGTTTTGGGATGGACGAGCAGAATCGCTGGAGGAGCAAATTGAAGGCCCTTTGAATAACCCCAAGGAAATGGCATCAAACTGGCCACAAGTGCTTAATAAATTAGCTAAAGACCAGACCTACCCCGCGCAATTTCTCAAACTGTATGACGATGGCATTAAAATCGCCAATATCAAGGAGGCTATCGCCACTTTTGAACGCTCATTAGTCACGCCTAACTCCCGCTTTGATCAGTTTTTGCGTGGCAATCCAAAGGCACTTTCAGCGCAAGAGAAACAAGGTTTTGAATTATTCCAATCTTATGGCTGTTCAAGCTGTCATCAGGGTATCAATTTGGGTGGCAATATGTTCGAAAAAATGGGTTTGATGGGAGATTACTTTGCCAAACGAGGCAACCCAACTAAAGCCGACAATGGTCGTTTCAATGTCGATCACAAAGAACATAGCCGACATGAATTCAAAGTACCCAGTTTGAGAAACATCGCGCTTACTGCCCCGTATTTCCATGATGGCAGCGCACAAACACTGCAACAGGCGGTATCGGTGATGATCGAATTTCAGTTAGGGCGCGTCATACCCACGGCAGATGAAAAAGCAATCTGCGCCTTTCTTGAAAGCCTCACGGGTGAATATAAAGGCAAGCCACTGTGAAATGGGTTAATAAAATCAAGTTTGGAATAATACTGGCTACCCTGTTATTGCTCAGTTGGCTATCTCAGCAATCCAATAAAGTAGATGCACAACTTCATGTACTCACCATTGAACGGTTTCGTTTACTTAAACAATACGATGCCACACTCAATCAGTATGTGTTACAGGCTCGTTTTGGCATTCTTGATAATTACGATCCTATCGTTTATACCCAACAACAGATTCGTCGGTTGCTAGATGATTTAAAACAAGACACACCCCACTATTTCATCCTTCCCAAAGCACCCGCGCGTACTGCATTCGAACACTATCTTAAAATACGGCAAGACAAAAATGTCTTAATTGAAAACTTTAAGTCACATAATGCCGTATTGAAAATTTCACGAAGCTATTTTCCCCTTGCCGTGCATAGCTTACTGAATAGCCCTCCAGTAAACAACGACACCCAACGTAACCGTTTACTGCATACCTTGCTCGAGGATGTCTTACTCTACTATCAGGCACAAAACAACGCGGGTAGAGATAAGATTACCAATACGCTGTCGCGCTTATTGCAGCAAAAAAATATTGACAAGGCTCAGCTCCAAAATCTTGCCAAGCATGTTGATGTCATTCTGTCGCATAAGACCGAAGTAGATGAACTGACGCGGGACATCACGCAGTCACCCATCGTTACCAGTGGCAATGACTTGTTTCATTTATACAATCAGCAATTCATTCGCGAGGAAAATCTGGCGACGCGTTACGAATTGATACTCACCTTGCTAGCCTTGGTCTTGGTCGGCTATGTGATATGGACGCTGATTAGCCTAAATAAAGCGCGTAATGCACTGGCAAGTTCGTTGGCTGAACTGGAATTTCATAAATACGCGATGGATCAACATTGCATCGTCAGTATTACTGATCCTCATGGCATTATCATTTACTCCAACGACAAATTCAGCGAAATCAGTCAATACAGCCGAGAGGAATTGTTAGGACAAGATCACCGCTTACTGAATTCCAATTTTCATTTACGGTCGTTTTTTAAAGAAATGTGGCTAACTATCATTAGCGGCAAAGTCTGGCGTGGTGAAATCAAGAACCGGCGTAAAGACGGCAGCTTTTATTGGGTAGATTCAACCATCGTGCCGTTCATGGATACTCAGGGCAACCCGTTGCGTTACGTTTCTATTCGAAACGACATTACCCAACGCAAGACCATGGTTCAAGACATGGCGGAACAATGGATTTTTTATGAACGTATCAGCGAGACCTTAGGTGAAGGTCTGTTCGTTCAGGATGCCAATGGTCACTGTACTTATGTCAACGCGGAGGCAGAAAAATTACTGGGCTGGTCACGTGCAGAATTTATCGGCAAACCAGTACATAACACAATCCACTCGCAAACAGCCGATGGGCAACCGCTACCCGCTGCTGATTGCCCCATTAATAAAATGACCCGCTCCGGTCAGCGCATGAGTAGTGAAGATCAGGTGTTTGTCCGCCGCGATGGTAGCGTATTTCCTGTCGCCGTAGTATCACAAGGCATTTTCAAGGGGGGAGACTATTATGGTGCCGTTGTCGCATTCCAAGACATCACCCACCGCAAACAAACCGAAGCCGCCATGCAAGCTGCCAAGGAAACCGCCGAAGAAGCCAGCCGTGCCAAAAGCGATTTTCTCGCTAACATGAGTCACGAGATACGCACGCCAATGAACGGCATTATCGGCATGACTGATTTAACACTGGATACGGAATTAACGCCTGAGCAAAGGGAATATCTTGGTATGGTGAAAACATCAGCCTATGCGTTGCTAGGCATTGTTAACGACATTCTGGATTTCTCCAAAATTGAAGCGGGTAAAATGGAACTGGATCAAATTGAATTCAGCTTGCCCGATATGTTATCGCAAACCACGCGCTCGATTGCCTTGCGGGCACACCAAAAAGGCTTGGAACTTCTGCTGGATATTGATCCTGACATCCCCATGGTGTTGATCGGCGATCCAGGACGGCTACGCCAAATCATCGTTAATCTGGTGAGTAATGCCATCAAATTTACCGAGCAAGGTGAAATTGTTGTCAAGGCGAGCTTGCACAGCATCTCGCCCGATTCCGATAAAATAATATTGCATATCAGCGTGTGTGATACCGGAATTGGTATCCCCAAAAACAAATTTCAAACTATTTTTGATTCGTTTTCCCAAGCCGATACCTCTACTACCCGCAAATATGGCGGAACCGGGTTAGGGCTAACCATTTCATCCCGATTAGTTGAACTGATGAATGGTCGAATTTGGCTGGAAAGTGAAGAAGGTGCAGGCACGACCTTTACCATCGAAATCGTACTTTGGCGTGCCGATGCCACCTTACAACCCCACTTTGAAACTGTACAACTTAACAATCTACAGGTGCTGGTGGTCGATGATAACGCCACTAATCGCAGCCTTGCCGTCGAACTGTTAAAACGCTGGGGTATGCAACCGAATGCAGTAGCTAATGGCAGAGACGCTATCGCAGAACTCGAACGGGCTAAACAATCCGATGCTGATTATCAGCTCATGTTACTGGATGTGATGATGCCGGATATGGACGGTTTTGAGGTAGTTTTGCATCTGCGTAGTCATCCCCAATTAATAACCACACCAATTATGATGATTACTTCCGATGGGCAACGTGGTGATGCGCTGCGCTGTCGTGAATTGGGTATTACCGCCTATTTGATGAAACCCTTTTCGCAATCCGACCTTTTCGATGCCATCATGAACTCGCTTGGCCTTGCCAATCTGCCGGAGACACAACGCCTCAGCCGACCTAGCCTACAGGAAAATAAACGTAAATTGCATGTCCTGCTAGCTGAAGACAACAGCATCAACCAAACCCTGGCGACTCGCTTGCTACAAAAATTTGGTCACACGGTAGATATCGCAGGGAATGGTATCGAGGCCATTGATTTGTGGCAATCAAGACATTACGACATCGTCCTGATGGATGTCGATATGCCGGAGTTGAACGGCTATGATGCCACGAAAAAAATCCGTGATCTTGAGCGGCAGCGCGATACCCGCACATCAATCATCGGTCTGACTGCCCACGTTATGCCGGGTAGCCGCGAAAGCTGCCTAGCGGCAGGAATGGACGGCTATCTCTCCAAGCCCATTGACACGGATGCACTTTGGACTGAAATGGAATTTATCCAATCGAATAAGCCGCCAGCAAAACCAGCAAAGCTTCGCGACGAGCCAGCATTACTCACCTTCAACCTGGATAAAGCGTTAGTCCTTATGGATAATAATAGGGATCTATTCCGTGAAATGGTTGATCTCTTTGTCGCTGATTGTCCAGACTATATTGAGAAACTGGGTGACGCAATTAAGCAAGGTGATCGCCAACAAATACGACATTATGCCCACAGCTTAAAAGGGATGCTGTCGGTATTTTGCATGCCGACGATGACCAAAATTGCCGAAAAAATTGAAATGCAAGAACATAATGATCACCAAGACAATTTTAGGCAGCTGGTGCAAGATATTGATTGGCTGGCAATCGAATTACAGAAGGCGCGGTAGTTTATTTTTTTCGGGTTGCCTTAATTTGTAACCTCAGCGGATTTGCTCAATAAGGTTAAAACACCATGACTCCCCTAAAAAATTCTTCTCGATTTTCCAATAATCTCTATCTTACCTTGGTAATATTTACCGCTTTCGCCCTATTGTTTGTCATTTATGTGCGTTCGGAAAAACAAATTGATCAGGCTAATGAATTAAGGCTGCAATCACACTTGTTGGCTGACGAATTGCGTCAATCTTCCGATGATCTGACCCTCATGGTACGCAGCTATGTCATTACTGGCGACGTCATCTATAAGCAACGTTTTTTAGAAATTCTTGATATTCGTGATGGCAAAAAACCTCGTCCTGTCAATTATCACAATCTTTATTGGTATTTGGTGAAGGCTGATGACCAGCACCCTGTCGGGGCAGCGATTGCCTTGCTGGAATTAATGCGACAAACCGGTTTTACCAAAGAAGAGCTGGCTAAACTAGCACAAGCCAAAGCTAATTCTGATGCGCTAACCCGCACCGAATTGGCTGCAATGGCGCTAATCGAAGCCACCCAACCGCCTACAGAAGCCACCCGCTTCAAGGCAAGTCTGATGTTGCAGGACACCGCCTACCATCAGGCTAAAGCCAATATCATGCAACCCATCAGCGAATTCTACCTAATGATGGAGCAACGTACTCAGGCTACCGTTGATACCGCGCAAACCAATGCCCTGCGGTTACGTATCGTGTTTATTGTCTTTGGCGTGTTGCTGGTCATCATGCTATGGCGGAGTTATCAAGCACTGCATTGCATACTGGGCGGCTCAGTAAATGAACTGCATGAACAGATCGCCCGTCTTGGTAGCGGAGATTTCTTATCTGCTATTTCGGTTGCCAAATACAACAAAAACAGTGTTATGGATTGGTTGTCAGAAACCCAGCACAATCTTGCCCGGCTTGATACCGAACGCAAGTTATCTGTAGCGAAAAATCAACGGCTCGCTCAGCTTTATGCCGCATTGAGCCAATGTAACCAAGCCATCGTGCGTAGCAATAATGAAGCTGAATTATTCCCCCAAATTTGCCAAGATGCAGTGACTTTCGGCGGCATGAAAATGGCGTGGATAGGCTTGTTAAATGAGCAAAGCAAGCGGCTTGAAGCCGTTGCATTTTCAGGTAATGGCACCGACTATCTCAAAGGCATTCAAATCTCAATTGATGCACATGAAGCTTACGGACAAGGCCCAACCGGAACCGCCATGCGTGAAAACCAGCCTTTCTGGTGTCAAGACTTTCAAAATGACCCCGCCACGACGCCCTGGCACGAACGCGGCGCAACGTTTGGCTGGAAAGCATCTGCCGCCTTACCCCTGCACAGAAATGGAGCAGTCATCGGCGCATTCACGCTCTATTCTTCCGAACGTAATGCCTTTGATGAAGCCGCACGCAATCTGTTGACAGAAATGATGCTGGATATTGACTTTGCGCTAGAGAACTTTGAACGCGAAGCCATGCGAAGACAAACAGAAGCAGCGCTGACAGATTCCCTAAATCTTCTTCAAACTATTATTGACACAGCGCCTGTGCGTATTTTCTGGAAAGATAAGGCATTACGTTATCTGGGTTGTAATCCTGTGTTTGCCAAGGATGCAGGAATGGCAAGTTGCCAGGAGGTCATCGCTAAAGACGACTACCAATTATTCTGGAAAGCATCCGCAGAACTTTATCGTGCTGATGACCAGCGCGTCATGGACTCAAATGTCGCCAAACTGTTCTATGAAGAACCGCAAATCCAAGAGGATGGCAGCACTATCTGGCTACGAACCTCAAAAGTACCGTTACATAATGAAGCTAAGGAAATTATCGGTATTTTGGGTATTTACGATGACATCACCGAGCAAAAACAAAACGAAGCGCGTATTCAATATCTGGCAAATTTCGATCCGCTCACCGGATTACCCAACCGCACCCAACTGGATGACCGTGCCAAATATGCTATCAGTTTAGCAAAACGCAATAATAAACAGTTGGCATTGATGTTCCTCGATCTTGACCACTTCAAAGACATCAACGACTCGCTAGGCCACAGCATTGGTGACGCCCTACTGATCGAATTGGCCAAGCGTCTACGCCTGATTTTACGCGAAGAAGATACGTTATCGCGTCTAGGCGGCGATGAATTTATTTTCTTACTACCTGATACCAATGCACGCAGCGCAGCACTGGTATCACAAAAATTACTGGATACTATCGCCAAGCCTTATCTAATTGAACAATATGACCTGAATCTGACAGCATCCATCGGCATCGCTATTTATCCAAACGATGGCCTTGATTTGGAAATTCTCTCTAAAAATGCCGATACCGCCATGTACCAGACCAAGAAGAATAGCCGCAATGGTTACAGCTTCTTTACTCAAGAAATGCAAGCACGTTCAGTACGCAATATGCAATTGCAAAATGCACTTCGCCATGCACTAGAAAATAAGCAATTGCAAGTCTATTACCAACCACAAATAAACATACAAAATAAAAGCATTATCGGTGCCGAGGCGTTGTTGCGTTGGCATCATCCAGAATTTGGCATGGTTTCACCCGCTGAATTTATCCCTGTCGCAGAAGACAGCGGCTTGATCCTACCGATTGGGGAATGGGTGCTTCGATGTGCAGTACAGCAGACAAAAATATGGCTGGATCAAGGTTATCCGCCACTAATGATGGCGGTTAATTTATCGGCAGTGCAGTTTCGTCATCCTGATTTACCTACTATGGTCACACGGATACTTGAGGAAGAAAATTTACCCCCTGAATATCTGGAGCTAGAATTAACCGAAAGTGTTGCCATGCACAACCCACTAGATGCTATCGCCATAATAAAAAATCTGCACGAGCGGGGTATCCGCATGTCGATTGATGATTTCGGCACCGGTTATTCTTCACTAAGCTACCTGAAGAAATTTAAAGTCTACAAACTCAAGATTGACCAATCTTTTGTACGTGACATCAGCACTGATCCAGAAGACAAAGCTATCGTATGTGCAATTATCAACTTGGCGGAAAGCCTGGGTTTAAAAACTATTGCCGAAGGCGTGGAAACCATAGAGCAACTGGAATTTCTACAAGAGAAAAATTGCAGTGAGGTACAAGGTTATCTGTACAGCAAACCGGTACCGTTTGAACAATTTGAAATGCTACTTAAAAAAGGCGCGGAATGGCTTTTATGAGCGCCTATTCTCTCATTTAGGCCAACACAACACACTTCGTAGTATGTTGTAACTTCGGTGGATACCATGACTGCCAGTCCTCAAAGGTCTGGCAGTCATTATATAGCCGAGCGTGTTGTACTTATTCCTCAAGTCAGTTTTTTGTATTTAAGCCGATGTGGATTATCTGCATCCGTGCCTAAACGACGATGACGGTCGACTTCATAATCCTCATAATTGCCTTCAAACCAGACGACCTGACTATCGCCTTCAAATGCCAAGATGTGCGTTGCAATTCTGTCCAAAAACCAACGATCATGCGAAATAACCACCGCACAGCCTGGAAAAGAAAGTAACGCTTCTTCCAATGCTCTTAATGTTTCCACGTCCAGATCGTTAGTCGGCTCGTCAAGTAACAGCAAATTGCCACCGGTTTTTAGCAGTTTGGCTAAATGCACACGATTGCGCTCGCCACCCGACAATTCACCAATACGTTTTTGCTGATCGCCGCCTTTAAAGTTAAAACGCCCTAAGTAAGCACGTGACGGCGTTTCATATTTACCAACAGTAATCATATCTAAGCCATCAGAAACTTCTTCCCAAACCGTTTTTTTCGCATCCATATCGTCGCGGAGCTGGTCAACATAAGCTAACTGCACGGTTTGACCGATGGTGAGCGTACCGGAATCAGGTTGTTCAAAACCTGCCATCATGCGGAACAAGGTAGTTTTTCCCGCCCCATTCGGGCCGATAATCCCAACAATGCCCCCCGGCGGTAGCTTAAAACTTAAATCGTTAATGAGTAATTTATCGCCGAACGCTTTACTAATGTTATTGGCTTCAATAACGACATCACCCAAACGAGGACCAGGTGGAATATAAATTTCCTGTGTTTCATTACGCTTTTGCACATCGGCAGAAGA
>CANNKH010000115.1 GCA_947504985.1 Methylococcaceae bacterium
GTTTCGTTAGAATTAACATCTAAGCTATGTAACTATGACCAAGTTTAATATTTATCAAAAACTGAAGTTATTATTATTCAGTGAGTTATAAGTCAGACACACTCCTAGCTGATAGGTATTCACCTGTAAGTAACATAAAAGACGACCCTTGTTTGCCTTGACGTCGCTTAGACAATTACATCGCTAATTTTATCTAGGGATGGGGGGAATATTTACATTTATCCTTTACAAAGCCGGTAGCGGTTATTGAATATAATTTGCAAAGCAAACTTAGCCAATCAAGGATGATGCCAAAACTTCCTAATAAAATAGGAATAAAAAGGCGTCGATTCTGAGGTCTCCCCAATAAAATCTTTAACCCGAATTTCCATTTTCAGTAGTAAACGCAAGCCTTTACGCCACCAAGGCAGGGTTGGCGTATTATGCTCACGCCAATCTAGCAATTCATCGAGTACTCTCTCTGGCGTGGTAAATTTTCCCGTTGTGCGGCTAATATATGTAGGGTAAAGAATCAATACACCAGCAACTAACTCATTCAAGCTAAGTTTTCGTGTACGCCGTTCTAGCGATAATTTATCTTCTGTCAATCCCCAACCGGCATAAAAAGGTAATCCGTAGCAGACGACTTTTTTCCCGCGTAGCAAAGCCTCAAAGCCTGTTAGCGAGGTTAAGGTATGTATTTCATCAACCTGCGCTAATAAATTCCCCATGGAAACTTCAATGACTATTTCATCACACCAGTAACTTGCCTGATCTTCATGTTGTCCTGTTCGGCGCAAACCGGCAACCACGTCAGGATGTGGCTTGTAAATAATATAGCTGCTTGGGTTTGCCGTGCGGACGGCTTGTAATAAATCAATATTTTTACGAATAACGGGTGCGCCGAGGCTAAGTGAAGCATCCGATTCAACTTGTCCTGGAACTAAGATGATTGATTGTTTGGGTTCAGAGCAATTTTCTGGGGGATGCCATCGTGATGTGCCAACATTGTATTTTGTTAACTCATGGGCAACCAAGCGTTCACGTAAACTTTCAGCGCGTGCGGTTAGCTCAATATCGAATACGCCGTGCTGTAAAATATGTTCTAAATCAGAGGGGCGTGTTGCGTCAAAATAAATACCACGAGTGTCCATTGCCCAGGATAATGGCGGTATCAGATCGGCACCTAGACCTACAGATCGAATGAAACCATCTTCTAGTTGTATGAGGTTTGACGGATTAATTGTTGTTGATACAGCATCTCTACGCCAAACGGCCAATGTGGCATGTTCTGGTCCTTCAATGGGATTACGGTCAAAAAATACCTGACTTCCCTGAAAAAATCGGCGAACAATTGGCTTTTTGTACAATGAAAAGCCGATGGCATCAATAATCGCCGGGAAGCGTTCACGCATTTTTCGCTGTAAACCCATCCATGCGATTAAGCGTTCTGGTTCGCAGCGTTGTTTTGTTTCTGGGTCGATATAACGGGGGTAGGCTATCAGTGCTGCATATGTCAAATTTTCCAGGGTGACAGGATGTCTTCGTTCTGGCACAGCGAGGACATCAGACGTTAACCCCCAGCCAGCATAAAACGGCATTCCAAAAGTATGTACTCGCTTACCCCACAATAACCCTTCAAAACCAATTTGCGAGGTAACACAATAAATCGCTGTTGCATGTTTAATCAACGAAACAGGGTGAATATTTTCAGCGATTATCATGAGGCGTGGTTCATTGGCAAGCGCTGCTAGGTCAAAATACCCTTGTTTACGACCAATTAGTACATCAGGGTGCGTTTTAATAACGACGGTGCATTTAGGATTTTCGTTTAGTGCCGCGGCAAGCATACGTTGAAAACTTGATTTATCGGCAAGGCCAGAGGAAATAGAAATATCTCCTGCGACCTGATCGATAACTAAAATATAGGGCTCAAGTAATTGAGCGGTGTATTCTCGGGCGTGATTGTATTTTGATACTCGCGCCGCTCGCCAAGCGCAGATTAGTTCTTGGGCGCGATAGCGTTGTTCTGCAGTCAATGCGTGGGGAATTAGCTTTTCCAGTCGGGAGGGCTTTGAAGCATCGTAATAAATGCCGATGTCATCCAGTACAATCGATAAGGGAGGCTCGTTACTGCCGAGGGCTACCGAACGCAAAAAACCATCTTCCAATCTTAACAATGCCAAGTTATGGCGCTGAGCGAAGATGGCGGCTACGGTTGCACTGGGCTTGAGACCCCAAGCAATCACCCCGCTACAAGTACATGCCTCTTTTACCCTAGTATGATGCAGCACCGGCTGTCCGAGCAACTCAGATAATCCTGGGATACGTGCAATTATCTTTGATGTGGCAATTAACGGAGCGTTTTTATCAGGCAGTGCATCGCTTTTCATGGTGGTTGTTATATTTGTAGTAACCTCATATTACTTTTTTGCCGGAGTGACTAACGCCCGATATTGTTGATGTCAGTCGTTCACTGAGCGGAGTCGAAACGAGCAACAGGCTTCGACTCCGCTCAGCCAGCGGTGGTCGCTTCGGATGTTAAGTGGTTAAGTCAACGGCATGGGGGCTAAACGGTTACGGCTTATTTAAACACCCTATCCGTCAACAGACCGTTAAGATATTGCCCATAACCGCTTTTGACCAAAGGTAATGCTAGTTTTTGCAGTTGCTCCGCATCAATATAACCTTTACGAAAGGCAATTTCTTCAGGACAAGCGATTTTTAAACCCTGCCGATGTTCAATAGTTTCAATGAAATTGCTCGCTTCGATCAGACTTTCATGGGTTCCTGTATCTAACCATGCAAAACCACGCCCCAAGATTTCAACAGAAAGCTGCTGGCGTTCCAAGTAAACCCGGTTAACATCCGTGATTTCCAATTCACCGCGTGCCGAAGGTTTAAGATTTTCTGCAATATCAATAACTTCATTATCATAAAAATATAAGCCGGTGACCGCATAGTTTGATTTGGGTTGTTTTGGCTTTTCTTCTAGCGACGTGGCGCGGCCGTTATCATCAAACGCCACGACACCGTAGCGTTCAGGATCATTAACATGATAGGCAAATACGGTAGCGCCATTGGCTCTGGTTACCGCGCGTTCAAGCTGAATGTTTAAATCATGTCCGTAAAAAATATTATCGCCCAGCACCAAAGCCGTGGGATTTTTTCCTACGAATTCTTTGCCGATAATAAAGGCTTGAGCCAGTCCGTCTGGGCTAGGTTGTACGGCATACTCGATATTAATACCCCAGTCATTGCCGTTACCCAGTAGTTGTTCGAAGCGCGGGGTATCCTGTGGTGTGGAAATAATAAGAATATCCCGAATACCCGCCAGCATCAGCGTGGCTAAAGGGTAGTAAATCATCGGTTTATCATAAATGGGCAGCAATTGCTTGGAGACTACTTTGGTGACCGGATAAAGCCGCGTACCTGAGCCGCCAGCTAAAATAATGCCACGTCTGGAGAGGGGTTGAGTGTCACTTGATGATGAAGTCATAATAGTTTTGTTAGCTTAAGTTGAAGTATGTGGGCTTACAGTATTTCAGCCAACATACGGGTAACCCCGTTTTGCCAGCTCGGCATCGTTAAATTAAACGTATTTTCCAGTTTGGTGGTGTTTAAGCGTGAATTGTGCGGACGTTTTGCCGGCGTAGGGAATGCGCTGGTCGGCACGGGATGAATATCCGAAGCACTAACTTTAAGCTCAACGCCGGTGCTACGCACATAGTCAAGTACAAAACTGGCGTAGCTATGCCATGAGGTTTCACCAGCAGCAACCAGATGATAAATACCGCTCACTTCAGACTTTTGCAGGGCAATGCGGATAATATGCGCGGTAACGTCAGCCAACAGTTCAGCACCGGTGGGCGAACCGATTTGGTCGTTAATTACTTTCAGGCTGTCGCGTTCCTGTGCCAGTCGTAGCATGGTTTTGGCAAAGTTATTGCCTCGTGCTCCATAAACCCAACTGGTACGCAGAATAATATGCAGACAGTTTGATTGCTGAATTAACTGTTCGCCTGCCAACTTGGTTGCGCCGTAGATGCCTAGCGGACCAGTCAAGTCAGTCTCCTGCCACGGTTGTTCGCCACTACCATCAAACACATAATCGGTGGAATAATGAATTAGCCAAGCACCAAGACGGTATGCGGCCTTCGCCATTACGTCACAAGCCCAGGCATTGATGGTGTGAGCAAGCTCTGGCTCGCTTTCGGCTTTGTCTACAGCGGTATGTGCGGCGGCATTAACGATCACATCAGGCTTAATCCGGTTTATGGTTTCTGCTATACCTGCAAGATTAGTTAGATCTCCGCATAGTCCATCGCTAGCCTGTCTATCCAATGCAATGAGTTCGCCTAACGGTGCTAAGGCGCGTTGTAATTCCCAACCGACTTGACCATTTTTACCGAACAGCAGGATTTTCATCAGTTGCGCTCCGCATAATTTTTTTCCAACCAATCGCGATAAGCGCCGGATTGGACATTGGCAATCCAGTCCGCATTATCCAGATACCATTGGATTGTTTTGTTGATACCGGTGGCAAAAGTTTCGGCAGGTTTCCAGCCTAGTTCCTGTTCAATCTTGCCAGCATCTATCGCATAACGGCGGTCATGACCGGGGCGATCGGTGACGAAAGTGATTTGTTCACGGTAGGATTTACCATCAGCACGTGGACGAGCTTCATCTAACAGCGCACAAACAGTATGCACGATGTCAAGATTTGCCATTTCATTCCAGCCGCCAATATTGTAGGTTTCACCAATGCGGCCTGCTTCAAGTACACGGCGGATACCCGTGCAATGGTCGCCAACATAGAGCCAGTCACGAATTTGCTGACCATCACCGTAAACCGGCAAGGCTTTGTCAGCCAGTGCATTGGCAATCAGTAATGGAATAAGTTTTTCGGGGAATTGATAGGGCCCGTAATTATTAGAGCAATTGGTCGTTAATACCGGTAGCCCGTAAGTATGGTGATAAGCCCGAACTAAATGATCGCTGGCCGCCTTACTGGCAGAATAAGGACTGTTGGGTTCGTAACGGTTGTCTTCTCTGAAAGCGGGATCGTCTTTTTTCAGTGAGCCATAAACTTCATCGGTAGAGACATGCAGGAAACGAAATGCGGTTTTGTCTTCTGCTGATAGCGTATTCCAGTAGCCCCGCGTAGCTTCCAGCAAACGAAAAGTCCCAACAATATTGGTTTGAATAAAATCTTCCGGCGCATGTATGGAACGATCAACATGGGATTCGGCGGCAAAATTAACAATGGCACAAGGCTGATATTTTTCGAGTAACTCAGCAAGTAAAACTGAATCGCCGATACTGCCCTTAACAAAGCTATGGCGTTCATCATTTTGCAGTGAGGCCAGGTTTTCCATATTGCCGGCATAAGTGAGGCAATCAAGATTAATCACGGTGACATCGGATGTCGCCAGCCAGTCGATGACGAAATTAGCACCGATAAAACCGGCTCCACCGGTAACGAGTATAGATTTTTTCATGGCTGGGCTTTAATTAGGCTGAATAAAGAGGAAGATTTTCTGTGACAAAATCGGCGAGTTTGATGCCTTGGGCATCTTTCGCGGAAAGCTCCGGCGCATCGGTAGGCCACGGAATATTAAGATCAGGATCATTCCACAACACACACGCTTCTGCTTGTGGGTTGTATATATCGGTGCATTTATAAGTGAACAGCGCCGTATCAGACGTGACACAAAAACCGTGTGCAAAACCGGCTGGAATAAAAAATTGTTTCTTATTCTCCGCCGATAGCGTAATGCCAGTCCATTTTCCAAACGTAGGTGAACCGATGCGAATATCGACGGCGACGTCAAACACTTCACCGAGCAAGACATAAACCAGTTTGCCTTGAGGATTTACTTTCTGAAAATGTAGACCGCGCAAGACGCCTTTTCTTGAAAAAGAAACATTATCCTGAACAAAGGTATCTGGCGTCACGCCTTGTGCATAACGCGGCAGGCTCCATGTTTCCATGAAATAGCCACGTTCATCACCAAATACTTTGGGCTCGATAATCAATACCCCAGGAAGATCAGTTTTATGAATTTGCATGGTTTGTCCTTATGGTTATAAATTTTTTAGGGTTATTCAGGGCGGACAGGTTAAACCTAATCTGAAAATGCTGTAAGTGACATATCTGGATTTAAAGCCTAGCCATCATTTAAGAATCACCCGCGCGCCCAGCGCCATCTGATAAATCATGGTAGAGACTTCCTTAAACAACTGGCGATATTTAGCATCGACCTTGGGCAAAACCATAATCTCATCGCCCGGACGAATCGCGGTGCTGGCTTCAAACCAGCCGTGGGCTTCGGTATCTTCAAAGCTGCCATCTTTATGCGCGATGATAATACGCGAGGTGTCGGCGTTTTGCGAATAGCCGCCCGAGGTCTCGATGTAGTCTTCTACGGATTTGTCGGCTTCTAGCGCGACGGTGTTTGGGAACATGACTTCACCACTGACGAGCACTAGGTTGTCAATGGCGGGGATGTTAATGCGATCTCCATTTTCCAGGAGTAGGTTATTAACATTATCCGCATGAGCCAGCATGACTTGTCCGGAGGGTTCAATCGCTTTGGCACGCCCCACCCATTGCAGCATCAGGTCGGCTTCTTCTTTGCGTAATTGCGCTTCTTCGATGGTGCCTGAGCGCACGGTCAGTACGGCGGATTCCAGACGTTGCAGGGCGATTTTTAGCATGTCTTTTTGTCGGGTGATGACACTTTGCCGGAAGAGTTGCAGGCTGTTGGTATCTGCTCGTTCGGAATAGCGGACTTGTTGCATTAGTTTGCCCAGACGGGTGCCGTAGGGCACCACATATTCTTGTGGGCTGAGGTGTTCGCCTTCGACGCGCACGGTGATGGTGCCTTGTTTTTTGTCGGCGGTAAATTCGATTTCATCGCCGCTTTCTAGGTTGACTTGATGCGCGGCACTGAGTGGGTAGTATTCGACATTTTTGGTGGTGCCGGTATTGCGCGTGACGCGGACATGGGTCACTTGGGCTTGGGGTTTGGCGACTTTGATGAGATCGGCAACGGTGCGGGCGGTGTCGCTAAATTCAAAGCGTTTGGCATTGCCTGCTAAGCCGTTGACTTTGACGGTGTGCTGGCGCGGGGCAACAAAGATGACATCGCCATCCGATAGCTGAATCAGTGGCATTCGCCCTTGTAGGATGAAGTCATATAGACTCAGTGTCGCGCGTGTCAGTGCACCGCGCTTGACTTCGACATTGAGAAAGGAGCCGCGATCGACATCAATGCCGCCGGCCTGGTCCAGATAATGTAATAAGCTGTCCATGCTGGTGCCGCTATACAGTCCGGGACGATTGACAAAACCGCCGACAAATACGCGCACCGGTTGTGCGGCTGCCAGACTGGCATAGCTGTAGACATTGGCGCGAAATACGCGTCTGACGGCGGTGTCTACTACCTGTTGCAAGGCTTGATTGCGTACTCCCAAGACATGGACGGGGCCGACATGCGGGACAAAGATGTTGCCCTGGGGATCGACTGTCAACGGCGCATCGTATTCAAATGCGCCCCAAAAACGCACTTGGATCTTATCCCCTATCGTCACGACATAATCCGGGTTGAAATGGGTCGCCCCCTCGCGGGCAAATGCGCCGGTAAATAAGTTGGCGCCGAAGACGTCGCTTTTCAGATTAACGGAGTAATCAAAAAACTGCGGTGGTTGCGTATTGATCGCTGGCACCGGTTGCGCGGGGGTGGTTGGGATCGTGGTTGACATCATGGGCGCACTATTGCCGGCGCTGGGAGCTACGGTGCTGACGTTTGAGGGGGTGCCGGGATTGGCGGCGGCGTCAAGCACTTGATTCACACCAAACGGGTCGCTACTGGCTGCCCACGCGCCTGATAAGCTCACGAGTAGTAGACTGCTAACGGTAACGCCGAGAATATACCGAACACCGGCAAATGAAAAACAGGTCATGATGATTAATCCTTGTGGTCGCGGATAATGGCGGCGAGCAATTGCACGATGCCGGCGATAATCAGAGTCAGTAGGGTAAAGACCACACTGTTATAGAGTCGACGCGGTTCCAGTGCAAATTCAGGTAAGGTGGGGGCTTGCAGAATCGAGACCTTTTTTAACGTCCGGGAGGCTTCAATACGCACTTGTTCCATCGCGGTGAGCGCTGCTTTATACACATCCTGAGCGAATTGGGCATTCATTTCCAGACGTTGGTACTCTTCCAAGGTACTGTTCAGGGTTTTGCCGCTGGGTGACGTGAGTCGGGCTTTTTCGTGCGCTAATTGCTTTTCCAAGGCTTCAATTTGTAAGTTGAGTTCAACAATATTAGCGCTATCGGGCATCAAATAGCCCAACATGGCGGCACGGCTCGTTTGCAAGTCAATGAGTTGCGATTCCATGCGGTTGATTGTGCCGGCAATGTTTTGGGTGGTGCCTTGCGGCGAGACCATGCCATATTTGTTTTGAAAGCTCAACAACGCCTGCCGAGTTTGAATGGTATTCTTGCGGATTTTTTCAATATCCTTACTCAGAAAATCGACTTGCTCATGCGCCAAACTACGCGCTAGGCCATCCATATAGTGTTCTCCCTCAGACACCAGAAAGGTCGCAATGGCCTGCGCCATGGTGGGATCGTAGCCTTGTGCTTTAATCACCAGTACGCCGGCATATTCATCCAGCTCAACACTGACGCGGGCACGGAAATAATCGTAAAACTTTTCCAGCGTCGCGTCCTTAAACCATAACCGCGATAACAGATCATGGTCAGGATGACTGTAATGGCTACGCAGATCCAGCTTGGCATCAAGCTTTTTGAGCATATCGACCGACAATAAATAATCGCGCAATAACAACTGTTCAGTCGGGATACCGATACTGGACTTACCCAGCATCCCAGCAATATCCAGACTTTGCCCACTCGCCATCATATCGGTATTCTGGATAATGACATGCGCTTCAGAGATATAACGATCAGAAGCTATAACGCTCCAGTACAGGACGGCACACAGCACCGCGATAAAGGCACTACCAAGCAAGCCGTGGCGCTTCAGCACCCCCGGCA
>CANNKH010000116.1 GCA_947504985.1 Methylococcaceae bacterium
ATTATGAGCAAGCCTATTTTTTCTGTTACCGATAGTTATCGATTTTCACAATATTCCAATTCCAGCAAATACGCCCTCTACCCATGATCAATATCGGCAAAATCAACAAACTGAATGTAGTAAAACAACATGGGACTGATATCTATCTGGATAATGGTCTTTCTGGCAAGGTGCGGTTGGCGGAAAAGCACTTACCTGCAAACTGTGACATCGGTGATACGCTTGATGTTTTTGTCTATGTCGATACCGATGGACACCTTGCCGCGACGGCACAGGTGCCCTTGGCGCAAGTTGATGATATCGCTTGGCTGAAAGTAGTTTCGATAAATTATACCGGTACCTTTCTGGAGTGGGGTTTGCCTAAGAATTTACTTGTGCCGTTCGGAGAACAACATCACGAGATGGTTGTTGGTGAATATTATTTGGTTAAATTGTTTCTTGATGACCAAAATCGTATTGCCGCAACGACCAAGATCAATCGCTTTATCGAAGAGACCACAGTGTATTTTAAGCACGGGCAAAAGGTATCGCTGTTAATTGCAGAGACAACTGACTTGGGTATTAAAGCAATCATCAATAATACCCACTGGGGTATATTGTATCCAAATGAGTTGTTTCAGTCCGTCAGTAAAGGTCAAAAGTTGACGGGTTATATTAAGCAGGTTCGGGAAGATTACAAAATTGACCTGACGCTGCACGAGCCTGGTTATGGTAAAGTTGAGTCATTAACCGATCGAATTTTGGCTCAACTACAGGCCAATGATGGCGTATTATTATTGAGCGACAAAAGCTCGCCAGAAATTATTTATGCCACCTTTGGCGTCAGTAAAAAAGTATTCAAACAGGCGATTGGCGCTTTATATAAAGATCATAAAATTACGCTTGATAAACTTCAAATCAAATTGATTTAACGTATTTCCCATTATCACTAGGAGCAACTATGTACAAAGCTATTGGTTATGCCGCACATACAAACACTTCTCCGCTCGTGCCGTTTAATTTTGAGCGCCGTGATCTTACCCCGAATGATATCCAGATTGAGATTCTCTATTGCGGAGTGTGCCACTCCGATATTCATCAGGTTCGTAATGAATGGGGCGGCTCAACTTTTCCTATGGTGCCGGGGCATGAAATTGTTGGCAAGGTAAGTCAGATAGGTAGTGCCGTAACCGGTTTTAAGATCGGAGATAGCGTCGGCGTGGGATGCCTTGTTGATGCTTGTGGCGAATGTGCCGATTGCAACGAGCATCTGGAGCAATATTGCAATCAGGCGGTGTTCACATACAACAGCTATGACAAACATACCGGCGGCAGTAACTATGGTGGTTATTCTAACAGCGTTGTTGTTAATCAGGCTTTTGTGCTGAAAGTGTCGGACAAACTTGATTTAGCCGCTGCCGCCCCGCTGTTATGTGCCGGTATCACCACCTATTCACCGCTAATGCACTGGCAAGTCGGTAAAGGCGATAAAGTCGGCGTTGTTGGTTTAGGCGGATTGGGACACATGGCCGTCAAATTTGCCCATGCGCTAGGCGCATATGTTGTGATGTTCACGACCACGCCCGGCAAGGCGGAAGACGCTAAACGTTTGGGTGCCGATGCCGTTGTGGTGTCAAAAAATCCCGAAGAAATGATGCCGCATCTTGCCAGCTTTGATTTCATTTTGAATACCGTTGCTGCACCGCATAATCTGGATGCGTACACCGCCCTGTTAAAGCGCGACGGTACACTTTGTCTGGTTGGTGTGCCTGATCATCCGCATCCATCGCCTGCCGTAGGTCAACTTATTTTCAAACGCCGCCGCATTGTCGGATCATTAATTGGCGGCTTGAAAGAAACTCAGGAAATGCTCGATTTTTGCGCTGAGCATAACATCACGTCAGATATTGAAATTATCCCGATCCAGCAAGTTAATGAAGCTTATGAACGAGTGTTGAAGAGTGATGTGAAATATCGGTTTGTTATTGATATGGCAAGTTTGCTTTGATGCAAGAAAATAGCATGTTTTAAGGTATGGATTGCCGAACTGAAGGGTATAGGGTGTTTTTCTCTTGTTGCAGACACAGAATAGGTTGGACAGAAACGTCCGTGTTTCTCGCGTCCAAAGCTGGCCACATATTCCCCTATTCTGGTCTGCAGGATTTAGTAATAGTATAAAATACGTTTTTGAGCGATGCGGATAGCACGCCGTAAAAATTTTTGTACGCTGTACCTCATACGATGATTAATCACTGGAATTTATATGGCTAACTGGCTAGAAACCTGTCAACAACAACTTGCCCGCTTGGAAAAAACTTCCGTGTTGGCAGATAAATTAGTGACGCTATGCAATAAAACCGAAGTGGATATTGCGCCCGAATTGCTGCAAAAACTCAATGCAGAACATCCCCGATTGAATCAGCAACTGGATCGTTTACGCGCTAACCGTTTCGAAGTGGCCGTGATTGGTCTTGAAAAAGCCGGTAAAAGTGCGTTGCTGAATGCTTGGTTAGGTCAAGAGATATTGCCTTCAGCCCGTGAGCGTTGTACGTTTACCAGCACCGAAATCTGGTCAGCACAAACCGAGCAGGATCAATTATTGTCCATTCAGTATTACAGCAAGGAAGACATCAGCAAATTACAATTGCAACGACGGGATGCGTTGGCAAGTTCTCTGCTGAGTGATAAGGAGAAAAAAGAAATCCAGGAAGATTACGAGGATACGGAAAAAAATCTTTCCGCAATTTACGAATTTTCGCGGCAAAAAAATGGTTTCACTCAGGCATTTATCGACATCAGCGAAATCAACGAGCATCTGCAATCTGCGATTTTTAAAAATCGTGCACAATCTTTAGCGATCAAACGCATCCAGCTTAAAACCGTTCGCCTGCGTAGCGACAGAGACATTATTTTTCATGATGTCCCCGGTTTTAATTCGGGTATTTTAATGCACGCCGAACAAGCAATAGAGCGCTTGAAAAACTGCGATGCCATTATTTACGCGAAGGAAATGAAACAGCCCTCCATCACTGGACCAGAAAAAGACATGTTGCTGGTCGCAGATGCTGAGGATCCGAGTATTCGGGTGTCTGACAAAATCTTTGTCGTACTCACGCAAGCAGATGCGCTGGATGATCAGATTGATTTTAAGGATACCTACGAGAAGCACAAAAACTATTGGCCGACAGTCCCGGAACGCCGATTGATTCCGGTTTGCGCCCGAGCGCATCTGGTTGAATTCGGCATTCCATCGGAAGATACGTTAAGGCGCTCCAAAGGTGCTGACGATAAATTAAAACTAAAAAAAATAGGCATTACAGACGGTATGCCGTTGTTAAAAGACGCTGTAAATTTCTATATCGATAATGAACGTGCTGAGGTATTAAAAAAACGCTGTGATGCCCTGGTTGGCAATATGCGTCATTACGCCGGTGAAATTTTGATGAAACTTGAACCTATCTATGGTCACGCTGTGATTAGCGAAAGCCAAGAAGATGATCTGTTAGGCAAGGAGTTTAATCAATGGTGGGGGCGCGAATGGCAGCGCATCAAAAAAGATTTTGATGTCTGGTATGCTGAAAGTATTCAGGGGCGTAAAGAAGCTGACGCCTTGGGTGCTGAGCATGAAGAATTGGCGGCTTTACGCGCGGCTTATGACGAAAAAATCGAATTATTACTGACTAATTTAACCACGGCGCAGCCAGAGGAATTAAAACGAATTTACACTGCCGGTGGCACGATGTCGATGCCCGACCCACGTGAAGGCAATTATAAAATTCGCGAAGAGTTGTTCAGAGAAATTCAGCAAAAATTTGAAACTGAGATGACCGATCAATTGGCTCAGGCTTTGCAGGCACTGATTGACCAAATTGTGCAAAAAACCCAGGAATTGTTATGGGACACCGAGGATGTGCGCAAAAATCTGCTGCACTCGCATATTGACGAAGGCATTGAACAGGCGCGAATCCGCCACGGTTTTCAGGTGCTTTTTTTACGTTTTGGGCGTGTTGCTGTTGAAGTATTTATTGCCAAACCGCTGCAAGCGCGGGAGCGTTTGTTGAATGAGCGCACCGCTGAAATTAAAACGCTGGAAGCCTTTTATCAGGGACTGGAGAAAGATGACCGTCCTCAGGAAGGGCGCTTGACGCATTATTTGCGCTATGGTTTATGGGAAAAAGCCTTCAATAGCCTTCCGGCGCTTGCGGGTAAAACGGGTAGAAGCAGTGTTAAAGCGGCAAATACTCAAGATATGGCAGATGTGGCTGCCGCCGAAGTGACTGCGTCGACCGGAAGAACTAGCCGGACGACTAAAACAACCAGTATTCAGGAGGTACAGGAACTGGTTAGCGTTGCTAAAAAAGATTTAGATGAACTGGTCAAATCACCGGAGCCGGTAAATTTTGAGCAGGTTGTTGAAGAAATCAATGGTGATCTGGCTGCTTTGCAGGATTATTTAAAAAACAGTGTTTTTTATGCGGCCGGTTTTATCACTTATTGCAATCAGGAACTAGAGCGGATTCGTAACCGTTTTAAAGAGATGGAAGATAATGAGCGTCAGTGGATAGGGATCATTCGTACCGCTGTTAAATACGAGAGAAATCCAAAAATTCCTTATAACATTGCCCATTCCAAACGCGATTTTCGTATGCGCCGCGAAATCGCGATGGAGATCAAGGAAGTACGGCAAAGTTATACCCAAGTGCATTAGTGAATAGCGGGCAACTAAAGCGCTTCAGGTGCTTCGGTTGCTGCAGCATCCATCGCTTCTTTAAAGGATTCAACCCACACCGTCATTTTGGCGGTATCTGTTTTTATGTCAGACATCATGACATACAGTGCAGCGCTAGAAATTAGGATAGCAATGCTGCACGCTAATGCGGCATAAGCAATACGCATTGCTGTTGAGGATTGTTTTTGTAATTGCGCCAGTTGTTTTACAAAAATAGCCGCATCGATGTTTACTTGAGGGGGTAACGTGTCGTTGTCATTAGCCATATCCTTCACGTATTCTCGTGGCAGGGTTTCAGTGTATTCAGGCTGTTCCGTCGGGTCTTTGACGTTAATAGCTATGACCGAGGCCTCGGTATCAGGTTCTGGCGCGGCGGGTTGTTCAGGTTGGCGCATTGCTAGATAATCTGAAATAAACGTATCAACTTTGAAATTGGCAGTACCCAAATTTTCTTCGGGCACGGCTTGAACAACAAACGCGGCATCATCATGGTCGGTAACAAGGCTATCCGCCACGGGATGGATAACGGGTTTAGCCGCTGTAAATGGGGCTGTTTTTACATATTGATTGTCGGTGTCAAAGCCGGAATTAGCCAGTAATCTGTCGATAGCATCTTCATTGTCATCGACAATATGATCTAAAGGCGTAATTGTCAGGCCTGTATCATCCGGTCTTGTTGGCAAAAAACTAGCTTCCTGATCATCAATATCAACAGAAAAATTATCCCATTGCTGGGTTGAAAATCTAGGACTGGATCTTTTCATGGGTATGCTCGTATAAAGTTAAAAGTAAGCGTTTATGTCTCATTTTACAAAAAAGGGAAAGCCAGGCGAGTCGTCTGAGTAGTTGTAAAGTTTCACTGATTTGATGATAAACTTCTAAAAATTTTTTAAACAACCCATTCAAACCATAAATGCAACTAGCTATTACTGCTTTAGGTAACAATCAGATTAACTTTATTGCAGAATTATTGCCTGCGGTAAGCGACTGTAAATGCAATATGTTAGAAATACGATCATCACGTCTCGCTCAAGTGACGGCGGCCTACTTACTGGTTCAGGGGAACTGGAATCAAATCGCCAAGCTTGAAAATGTACTGGATAGCCTTCAGCGACGTATGGAAATTAAAATACATACTATCCGTCCTGAGCAAAAAGAAAAAGCCAGAGAATTTGTACCTTATTCTTTGGAAACGATTTCTTTGGATCGGGATAATATCATGGAATCCGTTTCGACTTTTCTGATTGACAGGGAAATAGACATTGAGGAAATGTCCGGCAGTTCTTATCTGGCGCCTTATGTACAAACCCCGGTGTTTAACAGTAAGTACGTTATTTTAATCCCCCCGCAACTTAATTTGTTGTCACTGCGCGAAGAATTTATGGATTTTTGCGACCAGTTAAATATAGATGCCATTCTTGAACCCATAAAACGATAGGTTTCCAATGACGCTCATAAGTGTTGGCTTTGCTGTGCCTGATTTTGAGTTGCCGTCTACCGGCAATAAAACCTTCAGGTTAATCGATTTTCGTGGCAGTTGCGTTGTGCTGTATTTTTATCCCAAAGACAACACGCCGGGTTGTACTCAGGAAGGTTTGGCTTTTCGGGACAATATCGACAAATTTACCGCATTAAATACAGTTATCGTTGGTGTGTCACGTGATTCTGTGCGTGTGCATGAAGGCTTTAAAGCCAAACAGAGCTTTCCTTTTGAATTGCTATCTGATAATGAAGAAACCTTATGTCACTTGTTTGACGTGATAAAAAACAAAAGCATGTACGGCAAACAGGTGCGGGGCATAGAACGTAGTACTTTTCTGATTAATGCTGAGGGCGAATTGATCCGTGAGTGGCGTAAAGTAAAAGTAAAAGGCCATAGCGACGAGGTGCTTAACGCATTGCATGAACTTGCAGGTGGGTAAATATGAATATTCAAACCACGCCGGATAAAAAACTGTTCGTCATTGATACCAATGTGCTGATGCATGATCCCGCCGCTATTTTTCGATTTCAGGAACATGATCTTTTTATCCCAATGATTGTTCTCGAAGAACTTGATCACGCGAAGAAAGGGCTTACTGATGTTGCGCGTAATGTCAGGCAGGTGAGTCGATTTCTTGATGAATTAATTCGTGATACCAATCATCAAACACTTAACGATGGCTTACCGTTGTCTAGGATCGAACACGGATCGAATATCGATGGCATAGAAAGTGCTGGGCGTCTCTATTTTCAAACTAGCGAGATGACCGCGTTATTGCCGGAAACGATGCCTGGCAATCTTGCTGATAATTCGATACTGCGGATTATGTTGGCGCTGACGCGCGAACTGCCTGATATTCATATTATTTTGGTATCGAAAGATATTAATATGCGTATCAAAGCGGCAACGTTGGATCTGCTTGCCGAAGATTATCATAACGACCAAACGCTTGATGATATTGATCTGCTTTATAGTGGCGCGACGGGCTTGGACAGTGATTTTTGGGACGAGCATGGCACCAAAATGGAGTCATGGCAGGAAAAAGATCGGACATTCTACCGGTTGGAAGACCCGTTGGTCGCCGAATGGTACCCCAATCAATATTTGTATATCGAGGATGAGTCCAATTTTGAAGCGATAGTCAGAAGCTGTGACGGCGAAGTTGCTGTGTTGGAGTTGGCGCGAGATTATCGTTCCAAACACAATAATGTCTGGGGGATTACCGCCAAGAATCGCGAGCAGAATTTTGCGCTGAATGTATTGCTTGATCCTGAAATAGACTTTGTTACTTTGTTGGGCACAGCAGGTACCGGCAAAACTTTGCTGGCGCTGGCAGCAGGATTAGCCATGACGCTGGAAAAGAAAATGTATAACGAAATCGTCATGACCCGTGAAACGGTGCCAATCGGCGAAGACATTGGCTTTTTGCCCGGTACGGAAGAAGAAAAAATGGCGCCGTGGATGGGGGCACTAATGGATAATCTGGAACTGTTGGGTAGTCGCTCCGGACAAAATGAGTGGGAGCAGGGCGCCGCTAAAAATATTCTAATGAACCGCGTAAAAATACGATCGCTTAATTTCATGCGCGGTCGGACGTTCCTTAATCGTTTTCTGATTATTGACGAAGCGCAAAACCTGACTTCGAAACAAATGAAAACATTGATAACCCGTGCCGGCCCAGGCACTAAAATCATTTGTATTGGTAATTTGTCGCAGATAGATACGCCTTATTTAACCGCAACAACCTCCGGTTTAACTTACATTGTGGATCGTTTTAAAAATTGGCCGTTTAGTGCGCATATCACGCTACGGCGAGGCGAACGCTCACGTTTGGCGGATTTTGCTTCGGAAATGTTATAAATTGCCTTAGGAAGGGGTAAAAAATGTTGTAACTTCTGTTGGATGCCATGACTGCCAGTCCTCAAAGGACTGGTCATTATGTTGTCGTACTCTTCCTTAATTATACCTCGGCATTGTCCCCTATTCTGGGCCAGGCGGTTAGTACCGCTTTAACAACAGTGGCTAAAGGAATAGCCAGAAAAACGCCCCAAAACCCCCACAGCCCACCAAAAAATAGAATGGCGATAATAATCGCGACCGGATGCAAGTTGACGGCCTCGGAGAATAATACCGGTATCAGCACAACGGCATCTAATGCTTGGATAATTGAGTAGGCGATGAGTACATACATAAACTCATCGCCACCTAAGCCCCATTGCACATAAGCGACAATCAGCACAGGGAAGGTGACTAGGGTGGCGCCAATATAAGGAATAATCACCGATAACCCCATTAACACCGATAACAACATCGCATAATTCAAGTCTAAGGCGGTGTAAGTGGCAAAACTGACCAGCCAGAGAATAAATACTTCGGCAAATTTTCCGCGTACATAATTAGCGATTTGCATATCAACTTCCTGCCAGACACGTACCGTTAAATGCTGATCTTTAGGCATAAACTGCAAAAGCCACGACAGCAGTAAGCACTTATCTTTCAAAAAGAAAAACACCATCATCGGCACCAAAAATAGATAAATGATCGCACTGACCAAACCAATCACAGAAGCCGCTGATGCCGACAGAATTTTTTGTCCGTAAGACAGCACCTGGTTTTGAATGGCAAACATCATTTGGCTGATTTTGCTTTCAGAAATAAGTTTTGGATATATTTTTGGCAGCCGCATGATTTCATGTTGTGCACTATTAAGCATATCGGGAATATTTTGGACGAGTTCAATCGTTTGTTCGGAAACAATCGGTATTAGAAAAAATAGTAAAAATCCCAGACAGGTCATAAAGATTGAAAATACCAGATAAACAGCGATAA
>CANNKH010000117.1 GCA_947504985.1 Methylococcaceae bacterium
CAGCTTGAAGATTTGATTTTGACTGAAAAATCCTTGTCAAGCAAAACTTTGTCAACGCTGAAGGCAGGTGAATTGTATGCGTTAAAACGTAAAGGTTTTTCTGACCTGCGCCTTGCCAAACTGCTGGACGCCTCTGAGTCTGAAGTGCGTCATACCCGCCATAAGCAAAACATCCGTCCGGTTTATAAACGCATCGATTCATGCGCCGCTGAATTTGCTTCTGATACGGCTTATTTGTACTCGACGTATGAAGACGAATGCGAGGCACGGGTTTCTGAAAGGGAAAAAATAATTATTCTCGGTGGCGGCCCTAACCGGATTGGTCAAGGTATTGAATTCGATTATTGCTGCGTCCATGCGGCATTAGCATTGCGAGAAGATGGTTATGAAACCATCATGATCAATTGCAATCCAGAAACCGTTTCTACTGACTTTGACACATCCGACCGTTTGTATTTTGAATCATTGACGCTGGAAGATGTGCTAGAAATTGTGCATCTGGAGCAGCCCAAAGGTGTCATCGTCCAATATGGCGGACAAACGCCTTTGAAACTGGCGCGAGCATTGGAAGCCGCCGGTGTGCCTATTATCGGCACGTCCCCCGATTCTATCGATTTAGCCGAAGACCGTGAACGTTTCCAGAAATTACTGGAACGGCTGGATTTAAAACAACCGCCGAATGCTACGGCGAGATCTGTTGAGCAAGCATTGAATGCCGCAAAAAATTTGGGTTATCCGCTAGTCGTAAGGCCTTCTTATGTTTTGGGTGGTCGTGCGATGGAAATTGTTTTTAACGAAGAAGGTTTGCAGCGTTACATGAAAGAAGCGGTCAGTGTTTCCAATGATTCGCCGGTATTACTGGACTGCTTCCTGGACGATGCCGTAGAAATGGATGTCGATGCCATTTATGACGGCGAGCGAGTATTAATCGGCGGTTTAATGGAACATATCGAGCAAGCGGGTGTGCATTCCGGTGATTCCGCCTGTTCATTACCGCCTTATGAACTGGCGGCGGAATTGCAGGATAAATTGCGTGAACAAGTGGCCAGGATGGCTGAAGCCTTAGGTGTAAGAGGCTTGATGAATACGCAATTTGCGATTCAAGGTAATGATATTTATGTACTGGAAGTCAACCCGCGTGCGTCAAGAACCGCGCCTTTTGTCTCGAAGGCAACGGGATATCCTTTAGCAAAAATTGCTGCGCGTGTCATGGTTGGGCAAACCTTGGCACAACAAGGGATTACTGAGGAACGTATTCCTGATTACTTTTCGGTTAAAGAAGCCGTATTCCCTTTTGTAAAATTTCCTGGTGTTGACCCGTTATTAGGGCCAGAAATGAAATCTACCGGTGAAGTCATGGGCGTCGGTAAAACCTTTGGCGAGGCTTTTGCTAAATCTCAGCGGGCTGCGGGTGTTAATTTGGATCATAGCGGAAAGGTGCTTATCAGTATCCGTGATGTTGATAAAGCCAAAGCACCAGATATTGCCAGAATGTTGGTAGAGAAAAAATATGAAATTGTCGCTACAGGCGGAACAGCAAATTTTCTTAAAGAAGCCAATATTCCCTGTGAAGTGGTTTATAAGGTAAATGAAGGCCGACCGAATACGGTTGATATGATTAAAAATGGCCAAATCCAATTGATCATTAACACCACAGAAGGTAAAAAAGCCATATCAGACTCATTTACCATGCGTAGAGAAGCCTTACAACATCGTGTACCCTATTACACTACAATGGCGGGCGCAAAAGCAGCGTGTTATGCACTTGGAGAATTAGATGCGGGTGATGTTTCTTGCTTGCAGGATTTGCATAAAAGTTTAAGTTACTAGGACAAATAAAATGTGTGGAGTTGTTAATTATGGCTAAAGTACCTCTTACGGTAAAAGGCGCGGAAAAGTTGCGTGCAGAATTGGAAGAATTAAAATCGGTAGTGCGTCCGCGCATTATTGCTGCGATTGCTACTGCGCGCGAACACGGTGATCTAAAAGAAAATGCGGAGTATCATGCCGCACGAGAACAACAAAGTTTTGCTGAAGGGCGTATTGCTGAAATTGAAGCAAAATTATCGAATGCGCAAATTATTGACATTACTAAGTTGGATGCAAATGGCAAAGTGGTATTTGGTGCTACCGTAGAAATAGAAGATATAGAATCAGAAAAACGAGTGATCTATCAAATCGTTGGTGAGGATGAAGCCAACATCAAAGAAGGCCGGATTTCTATCGGTTCGCCTATTGCACGAGCATTAATCAGTAAGTCAGTAGAAGATGTGGTTACTGTTAAAGCACCGGCTGGCAACGTCGAGTACGAGATTATTTCAATTGAATATATTTGATTATTTTAGCAGGGCGGGTAATGTTACAGCGGTTTCAATGTCGGTTAGTAACGGGTATGACACACTCAGCAACATGATGACTGCCAGTCCTCAAAGGACTGGCAGTCATGGCATCCTAACTTGACCTGAAACCGCTGTATTTCACCCGCTCTGCGTAACTATGTATTTTCTTTTGTTATTTATTGGGATTCAGCCGGTATATCACAGCAATCTGACCGATCGACTGAATAAGTGCCGCGCCTGTGTTTTGGCAGATTTTTTCATTGATCTTCTGGCGATCTTCCCGTTCAGCACGTATTTTTACTTTAATCAGTTCATGGCTATTAAGTGCCAGCTCAATTTCTGCAAGCACAGCATCAGTCAATCCTGATTGACCAATCATAACTACCGGTTTTAACGTATGGGCATCGGCCCGGAGTTTTTTCTTATCTACAGCATTCACTCGTTATTCCTAAATCAAAAAAATCACACTCACTATACAACAGACTATGGGACGAAGTAAAAGCAGCGATCGTTGGATGCAGGAACATTTTGATGATGAATATGTCCGATTGGCTCAGGCGCGTGGTTATCGCTCGCGTGCTGTTTTTAAGTTGAGCGAAATTCAGGACAAGGATCAGATTATCAAACCAGGAATGAATATTGTTGATCTTGGCGCTGCACCTGGTGGCTGGTCCCAGTTTGCCAGACAACTGATGAGCAAAAAAAACAAGCTTGTTGCTCTGGATATTTTACCGATGGAGCCATTGGACGGTGTTGATTTTATTCAGGGAGATTTTCGTGAAGAGGCAGTATTGCAACAACTTTATGATCTTCTTGAGGGCGCCTCTGTTGATCTTGTGATGTCAGATATGGCACCCAACATGAGTGGCAATAAAGGTGTAGATCAACCTCGTTCAATTTATCTGGGAGAGCTGGCTTTGGACACTGCAAAAGCGGTATTGACCAAAGAGGGGACTTTTTTGGTTAAATTATTCCATGGGGTAGGTTTTGATGCTTTTCACCATGATGTTCAGCAATCTTTTTCAAAAGTGGTCATTAGAAAGCCTAAAGCATCGAGACCACGAAGTAATGAAGTTTATATTTTAGCCAAAGGCTTTAAATAATTTTTGTAGCCCTTATATTCATTTCCTAAATATCAAGTCACTACAGATAAATAACGACCGTCAGGGAAATTAACTCCTGATATAATCCCTCAGTTTTAAACTGAGCTGTTCAAACCTAGGGTGTGTAATTTGAACGATATGATAAAAAATATAATCCTGTGGGTCGTCATTGCGGTGATATTGATGTCCCTCTTTAATAATTTCGGACCACAAGGCGAGCGGTCTGATTCCTCCCTATCGTATTCCCAGTTCATTGATTCTGTTAAATCAGGTCAAGTGCAGCAAGTCGTTATCGATGAACATATTATTAAAGGCAAAATGCAGGGTGGTCAGGTCTTTAGGACTTACGCGCCATCAGACCCGCATTTAGTCGATGATTTACTGGCAAACGGTGTTGAAATCAAAGCTGTTCCACCTGAGCAGCCTTCTTTACTCATGCAATTGCTGGTTTCCTTTGGTCCGATGTTGTTGCTGATTGCCGTGTGGGTATTTTTTATGCGGCAAATGCAGGGTGGCGGTGCAGGCGGTCGTGGCGCCATGAGCTTTGGTAAAAGCAAAGCGCGGATGCTTGAAGAGGATCAGATTAAGGTTACTTTTGCTGATGTTGCCGGTTGTGATGAAGCAAAAGAAGAAGTGGTTGAAATGGTTGATTTTCTCAAAGATCCTGCCAAATACCAGCGCTTGGGTGGCAAAATTCCAAGAGGCGCATTAATGATAGGGCCTCCTGGCACAGGTAAGACTTTATTGGCAAGAGCGATTGCAGGGGAAGCCAAGGTGCCGTTTTTTACTATTTCAGGGTCGGATTTTGTCGAAATGTTTGTTGGTGTTGGTGCATCACGCGTACGCGATATGTTTGAGCAAGCAAAAAAACATGCGCCTTGTATCATTTTTATTGATGAAATTGATGCGGTAGGTCGCCAACGTGGCGCTGGTCTAGGTGGTGGTAATGATGAGCGTGAACAAACGCTAAACCAGTTATTGGTTGAAATGGATGGTTTTGAAGGTAACGAAGGGATTATTGTTATCGCGGCCACCAATCGCCCTGACGTGCTTGATAAAGCCTTATTGCGTCCGGGCCGATTCGATCGTCAAGTGACGGTTGGCTTGCCTGATGTCAGAGGGCGTGAGCAAATCCTTAAAGTGCACATGATAAAAGTGCCTTCAGCAGATGACGTTGAAATTAAATATATAGCACAAGGCACACCAGGTTTTTCAGGTGCTGATTTGGCCAATTTAATTAATGAGGCTGCCTTATTTGCAGCGAGAACCAATAAACGTGTCGTCAGCATGTCCGATCTGGAACAGGCCAAGGATAAATTAATCATGGGGACTGAAAGGCATACTATGATTATTGGCGAAAAAGAAAAGAAAATGACGGCTTATCATGAAGCGGGTCATGCTATTGTTGGTAAATTAACACCAGAACATGACCCTGTTTATAAAGTCAGTATCATGCCTAGAGGCCGTGCATTAGGTGTGACTATGTTCTTACCTGAAAAAGATCAATACAGTGCCAGCAAGCAAAAGCTGGACAGCATGATTTCTAGTTTATATGGCGGACGAATTGCAGAGGAATTGGTTTTTGGGTGGGAGCAAGTGAGTACAGGGGCATCCAATGACATCGAGCGTGCTACCGAATTAGCTAGAAATATGGTTACCAAATGGGGATTGTCTCAACGATTGGGGCCGTTATCTTATAGCGAAGAAGAAGGGGAGGTTTTTCTGGGCAGGTCGGTTACACAGCACAAATCTGTAGCAGAAGAAACTTCTCATACTATCGATGAAGAAATACGCTCTTTTATCGATCGAAACTATGAACGAGCAGAGCGAATCATTAAAGAAAATATCGATATTCTTCATGCTATGGCGTCAGCCTTAATGAAGTATGAAACCATCGATAAGGATCAAATTGATGATCTGATGGCGCGTAGACCCGTCAGGGATCCTAAAGGTTGGGATGATATCCCGCCTCATGGAGATATTGCAGTAGACGAAATTAAAGCTAAAGATGATAAAAAAACCGATAAAAAAATTGGTGAAACTGCCGAACAAAGTTAGTTTTGTAGATTGAACTCAAAAGAGAGGTATTATGCCTCTCTTTTTTTTAAGCTCTATTTGTTACAACAATATAAAAATTAGATAGATAAGCTCAAAAAAATGATAAAAAAAAAATATTTTGGTACTGATGGTATTCGAGGCAAAGTAGGCGAGCCCCCTATAACTGCAGACTTTTTATTGAAGCTCGGTTGGGCTGCAGGAAAAGTATTTGCTAATGAAGGGCATGATTTTGTGCTTGTAGGTAAAGATACGCGAATTTCCGGTTATATGTTTGAGTCAGCTCTCGAAGCAGGGTTAACTGCAGCGGGCGTAAATACGCGCTTGCTAGGTCCAATGCCTACGCCTGGCATTGCTTATTTAACCCGGACATTAAGAGCGCAAGCAGGTATTGTCATTAGCGCATCTCATAACCCCTATTATGATAATGGCATTAAGTTTTTTTCAGTACAGGGTACGAAATTACCAGATACGGTAGAGCAACAGATAGAACACTATATCGATTCACCAATGACCACGGTAGAGTCAGCGAAGTTGGGTAAGGCCAAGCGCTTGGAGGATGCTCCTGGTCGATATATCGAGTTTTGTAAGGCTAGCATACCTACTCGTCTCGATTTTGAAGGTATGAAAGTAGTCGTTGATTGTGCTCATGGTGCAACTTATCACATTGCACCTCATGTATTTAGTGAAATAGGTGCTGAGGTTATTGTTATTGGTGCAGAACCTAACGGAGTTAATATTAATGATGCCTGTGGCGCAACTCAGCCGGAATTGTTGGCAAAAACAGTTTTAGATCATCAAGCTAATTTAGGGATTGCTCTGGACGGTGATGGTGATCGCCTCATTATGGTCGATGATAAAGGAGAAATTGTTGATGGTGACGAGCTTATTTACATCATTGCTAAGTCAAGATTAGCAGCCGGACAAATGACAGGCCCTGTGGTAGGCACATTAATGACAAATTTGGGCATGGAGCACGGGTTAAAGCGATTGGGTATCGATTTGCTAAGAGCAAAAGTAGGCGACCGTTATGTGATGGAAATGTTGAGTAAGCATAATGGTATTTTGGGCGGAGAGAGCTCAGGGCATATCATTTGCTTAGATAAAACAACCACTGGTGATGGGATTATTGCTGCATTACAGGTTATCGCAGAAATGCAATACAGTGGAAAAAGTTTATATGAGCTAAAAGCAGGAATGCAAAAATATCCACAAGTTTTAATCAATATTAAAACCCAAGAAAAGATCAATTTGGAAACTCATGAAGATTTACAAGTTGCAGTAAAATTAGCTGAACGCAGACTGGGTGACCAAGGACGTGTATTGCTTAGATCTTCGGGTACAGAGCCTCTAATTCGTGTAATGGTCGAAGGTGCACACGAAGATTTGGTGAAAAACTGTGCACATCAATTGGCCGATGAAGTCAAGAAAGCAATAGGTGCTTGAATTGAAAACTATTAGCCTATACTATAGTGCGTTTTATTCTAGTTGGGAGTAATGATGCGTCAGTCACTGGTTGTAGGAAATTGGAAAATGAATGGGACTCGTGCCAGCAGCATATTGCTTGCACAAGGTATCGTTTCAGGATTAGGTTCAAATAATGCACAAATTGCTGTTTGTGTGCCTTATGTTTTTCTCGCCAGCGTTGGCGAAATTATTAAAGACAGCCGATTAGCATTGGGTGCTCAAAACGTTGCCGATAAACCTGTAGGTGCTTTCACTGGCGAAATTTCAGCTACCATGCTAAATGAATTTGGTTGTCAATATGCTTTGGTGGGGCATTCGGAAAGACGTAGTTATTATGGAGATACCAATGAATCAGTTGCTGCACGTTTTTCTCAGGCTCAAGCAGAAAAAATTATTCCAATATTGTGTATTGGTGAAACACTCGAGCAGCGAGAACAACACCAAACTTTTGATGTCGTTAATGAGCAACTTGATGCTGTTATCAGTTTAACAGGCATACAAGCATTTAATTCGGCAGTAATCGCTTACGAGCCTGTATGGGCTATAGGTACAGGAAAGACGGCCAGCGATGAGCAGGCGCAAGAAGTACATCAGCATATTCGCGAATATATAGCAGCCAAAGATGAAATAATTGCCAATAAAATACAAATTTTATATGGTGGTAGCGCTAAGCCAGATAATGCTAAAGGTTTATTTGCCATGCCGGATATAGATGGTGGATTAATAGGCGGGGCTTCCTTGGATGCGGATTCCTTTTTAAAGATTTATCATTCTATTTAAAATAGTACAGAATTTCATGTATCAAGTAATTATTGTTATTCATGTTTTGTTGGGTTTAGGCATAATTGGTCTAATTTTAATCCAGCAAGGAAAAGGAGCTGATGCGGGGGCAACTTTTGGTGGAGGTGCGTCTGGATCTGTCTTTGGGGCGCAGGGAGCGGCATCATTTTTATCAAAAGCAACTGCAACGTTGGCGGGTTTGTTTTTTATAACCAGTTTGGGACTTGCTATATTAAATAGCAAACAAGGTCCTGCATATGATCTGATGAGTACGCCTGTTGTTGATCATTCCTCAGAGCTTCCTAAAGAAGCAACTAGCGGCACTAAGCTTGAAGAGATGCCAGTAACTCCATCAATGCTTACTACAACACAGCCTATTGTTTCTGAAAGTACTAAAGTTGTGGAAAAAGATGATATTAACTCCACAAAGCAAGTTTCTTCACCTAACGAAAATGTTAAAAATAGCGTTTCGAAATAAGTTTAAGCCGATGTGGTGAAATTGGTAGACACGCCATCTTGAGGGGGTGGTGACGAAAGTTGTGCCGGTTCAAATCCGGCCATCGGTACCAAATAATAGTTTAACAAGTACAACGAAGTACAAAAACCCGCAAGTTATAAGGCTTAGCGGGTTTTTTATTGTCCAACGATATGCAACGAAAACACTGATATACACCTAAATTAGTGACACAAATCGTGACACGCGATAAAGTGACATGAAAACGTGTCACTTTTTAAGGGAGTATCATGGCTAAAGAACTCAACAAAGAATCGGTGTATAGATCGGCTAAACCCAAACAAAAAGACTACACCATCAATGACGGTGAGGGCTTAGTCATGTTGGTGAAAAAAACAGGCGTGAAGACTTGGCGGTTTATCTATCGGTATCAGTCAAAGCAAAACCGACTAGGATTAGGCAACTATCCAGCGACAACATTAGAAGCCGCTAGACAATCAGTAATCAAGGCTAGGCAACAATTAGCCAACGGCATAGACCCCAGCGAAACCAGAAAGCAAATCAAAGCAGATAGAGAAACAGCGGCAGAAAATAGTAAACGGCTTGAAGATGGCTTACCAATACTCAACAGCTTTGAACATATTGCCCGCGACTACCTGTCATCAATCGCGCATGGTGTCAGAGACGTTACTCACAATAAAAAACTAAGACGCTTTGAGATCCACACCTTCCCTGTCATTGGTGGCATTGCCATTGCTGCGATTAAATCCCCTGATGTTTA
>CANNKH010000118.1 GCA_947504985.1 Methylococcaceae bacterium
ATGAGATAGTCATTTGAATCCAGTGCAGCAGTCGCTGTCACAAAATTATCGCCATTTATTACGCCTGTTTTTGTGAGCTTGGTAAAAATGGCATTCTCTAATTGAATGGTGTCATCTATCGGCTTAAAGTCTGTGATTTTATCGGTATTGGCAGTCAATGCTGAATCAAATTTAAAAATATCCTTGCCCACCGCTTAAAGTATCGTTACCTGTATCGCATAGAATGGCGAGACATTTAGAATATCCCACTAAAAAAAATATAAGTAATTGGTAAATAAGAAACTGAGTTTATAGTTTTGACGAAACAAAATCATTAACCTGATTTCTGATTCTTAATAAAAGGGCTTGAGTCCCCAAATCCTAAGCAATAGTCAGGTGATAATATTTTTTGTGCATTTAAAAGTCAGCATGTTATTGTGTAGTCGCATATTTGTTGTAGCGCAATGTTTCAGATCAACAATACATCTAGAATTTTTACTAAAAACTTATCGCCATTTATCTTCCACAGTACTAAAGAATGAGGAATCCAACCATGTCTAAGTGTCCTCCAGTCCAAGCATTTATTCCCGCTGTTTTATTGTTTGTTTCGCTGGGTTATCCGATAACTTCTTTTGCGGCGTTGGTTGTTAAAGCAACTACTGGTGACAAACAAGTCACCCTACAATGGGCGAAAGTCAAAAATGCAAACAACTATAGCGTTTGCTATGCTACCCAGACTATTACCGACATTAACAACTGTCTGAACTATACAGGAGGCACTTGGCAAGATATTACAAAAACTACGCTTAAAATTGGCAATTTAATTAATGGTAAAAAATACTACTTTCGTGTTTTAGCTAAAAATTCCATCATTACTTTGGGATTTAGCAAGACAATTTCAGCTATCCCTCAAGCCTACGCCCTCAACGACACCGGCCTTACTACCTGTTCGGATGGCGTTAGCAATAATCTGCCTTGTCCCGCTAACGGGTATCCGAATCAAGATGCACAATCAGGAAGTGACACCACACAAAACGATAATGGCAATGGACATGCGGGATTTGACTTTACCAAAATAAGCAGTGCTAGCAAAGCATTAACAGCCAACTCTACAAGTTGGAGCTGTATCAAAGACAATGTAACAGGATTAATGTGGGAAGTGAAAACTGATGACAATGGCTTACATGATAAGAATTGGCGTTATAGTTGGTATGAGCCTTATGATACAAAAAATGGTGGATATGCGGGTTATCAAAATGGTAGCACTTGTGGTACCCCTGGCGCCTGTAATACCGATGCCTATGTCAAAGCTGTGAATACAGCTGGTTGGTGTGGCTATAAAGACTGGCGGATACCTAGCAAAGCAGAACTACTATCTATTGTTGATTACAGTCAACTTAATATAATGATAGACACGTCGTATTTCCCTGATATTGTAAGCGATTGGTTTTGGTCTTCTTCGCCCTATGCTAACGACGTTAATAGCGCGTGGGTCGTAAATTTTAATACTAATGGTAACGATTACAGCACTTATAAGAACCACGACTATGCAGTTAGGCTCGTTCGTGGCGGACAATGAGTTTTTAATTGTTTAGGCGTATAGACTTTCAGAGATTAAATTTCCATCCTTAGCGGTTCAATACTTTGAAAGTATTTATCTGAA
This sequence comes from Methylococcaceae bacterium, assembly GCA_947504985.1. Lineage (GTDB taxonomy): Bacteria > Pseudomonadota > Gammaproteobacteria > Methylococcales > Methylomonadaceae > Methylovulum. Next base: position 1,643 of record CANNKH010000118.1, read on the forward strand.
AATGTATAAGTCATAAATTCAACCTTATAACAAACCATTTATGCCTCTGCAATCCTGGCTTATTTGTTACCACTTTGGATTTATCGGATTCATCCAGTGTGCAATGTTACTTTTTAACTCTTGCTGTCCTTCGGAAGATATTTTATGAAACTATTTAAACTAACAATCTGTTTTTGTTTTTTAATTTATACACACTTAAGTTTTGCCCAAACCTGTAAGCCTAATATTATTGCCGATATGCCCAATAATCGTTACACCATGAACCTTAATGGTACAGTGCTTGATAAAAAAACAGGTTTAACTTGGATGCGTTGCTCTCTTGGACAGACATGGAATAACACCGCCTGCACGGGTTCTGTGCAATATTTTGATTGGCAAAGTGCATTGCAAACTGCTGAAAGCACTGTTTTTGCCGGCTTGAATGATTGGCGATTACCTAACATAAAAGAATTGGATTCATTAGTTGAAACCAGCTGTTATAGTCCAGCAACAAATCTAATAGCATTTCCCGGTATAACTAACGAGCTGTTTTGGTCATCATCGCACTCTGCTGGCGATAATACTGACGTATGGATTGTGAACTTCCTTAATGGTGAAAATAGTAATGGCTATGCTCCTAGTAGCAACAACGCTGTTAGGTTGGTTACAACTAATAATGTTACAGCATTAGCCAGTATTCATTATGGTATCGCACCAGAGGGCATGTCTACCGAAGCAGCAATTTTAGCATTACCAACATTGGCAAGTAGCGCATCAGGGCAAATTTTGACACTCAATTTGACTAATGGAAATTTTGCCTATTTTGCTGTGCCTAGCACAATTGCGAATGCCAACAATGTAACCTTCACAGAGATGCCGTACAATGAAATTAGTGCTTGGGATGGAGCAACTTGGCCATTTGAAGGCATTGGAGAAACATACGGACCGCTATCAGTGCCTGGAACGTTAAACGGCTCTCCTATTACTTGGTATCTGTACAGAACAGACTTTTCTGATTTGAATTCAATTACCTATAAATTCACGTGGTAACACAGGAGTAGAATAATGGTACCATTTGTAGATACGTTTTTTGAGCCGTCGCCAATTGCCCCAGTCGTTTCTACCGCAACAAATGTTCCGTATGTGCTAGAGGATGTATACTTAATGGGCGGCATTGGCGTAGTAGCAGTAGCTCAAAGTCTTGCATCAAACCTGACTTTAGCAGTTTTGTTCCAGTTGAAAATGCAGGAGTAGGAGTTGGCTCAACTTTTTCTGTTTTTTCATTTGCAAGTACTCATCCGAATAGCATTCAAGTTACCGTAAAAGGACTACCCGCTACCATCGGCAGGGTAGCTTACTTTTTAGGGTTGACATAAGATGATAATGGGTGTTAGTATGTCCATGTGTTTTATTTATCTTTCTTAAAAGACGCGATAAGACCTATTCCGACCTACCTTTTTTGACACTTCCGCATTCATTTTTTGGATCTGCATCGCTTAGGCTTTGCGGCTTTTTTGTGCGCGTGTGAAAAAGAGTGGGCATATTTAACACTCTCTAATGAGGGGAAAACATCATGTCTACAACGACGCGCAAACCAAGCATCAACTTGAGCAACCCATCTGAAGCGTTATCTGATTGCCTCATTAAAACGAATGAGGCCTACCTGAGCTTAATGGCTGAAGGTGCTTCATCGGACCGCTACAAAGAAGTCGGCAGAACAGTCAGGCATTTGGCGCGGTGTCTATCCGATGCCAGTCTGTACAGTGAAAGTATGGAAGATGCCAATGATGATAACGCGGAAGAAGAGGTTGATTCGGAGGAGAGTGAGCAGGAATCGTGATCATTCGCTAACAACACTTTAACAGCTCCCCGCCAACCCCATTGACGACAGAGGCTTGCTGAAGCCTCTGTACCAAACATTAATTGAAGGTCAACACCATGAACGCATTAGAAAACCAATCGGAAAGCGAACTCCAAGAACTACTGAACAATACCGCCCGGATTTTAAACGAGAAGCGAGAAGCCAAACGCAAGGAAGCTATGGCTCAAATTCAACACATTGCTGACGTTGCCGGTCTTACCGTTGTGATTAAAGAAGAGCGCAAAAAGAAAAGCGAGCCAGCCGTCGCCAATGAAGCAACTTATCAGCATCCGGAAAAGCCTGAGCTTATTTGGAACGGTCAAGGTGCAACCCCTCGTTGGCTCAAAGACTTCATCAAATCCGGCCGTAATAAAGCGGAGTTTGAAGTTGCCAAGCCAGCGGACTGATTTTTGCCGCGTACGGCAGAGGGTCAATGCGGAGGTTGATGCGGAATTCTGAAACTCAGTGACTCGTGTTGATCGCCTTTGTTAATTTAATTGAGGTGTCCACTGACAGGAGTCTCTACCATGAACGCTCAACCCGCGCTGCATCAGGAACGGATGCAGCCGCCTTTGTTTTCACTCGGCAACTGCCATTTGACGCGCGGTATCAGCAAACTGTTGCAACAGCACTCACTGCCGATTTATGACTATTTGTGTCGCCACCAATGCGGCGATTACGGCATTATTTCTCCAGAAGACGCGGCAAAAAATCAACAAGCGGTGCAACAAGGGACGCCAGTGTTATCGGTCTTTTTGGTCAAAGCAAAAAACGCTACGGACAAGGACATCAAAATTTGGGTCACGACGGACATTGAATTTTGCCTAACTACGGTGTCGTTACCGGAAGAATTTTAATCGTTAACATTTAACGCCCTTTCATGAAAAGGCCGTCATCAACACCCTGAGAACATTATGATTCAGCACTTTATTTTTGAACAAGCAGCCGCCGCCATTAGGGCGGCCGACACGCTTCTCATCACGGCCGGTGCCGGTCTCGGCGTGGATTCCGGGTTGCCCGATTTTCGGGGGCCGCACGGTTTCTGGAAAATTCATCCGCAGTATGCGGCCGCAGGCTTGTCGTTTGCCGATTTGGCGAACCCGATCTGGTTTTTCAACCATCCGGAAAAAGCCTGGGGCTTTTATGGCTATCGCTACCACCTGTATCAACGAACGATGCCGCATATGGGTTTTGCGATTCTGAAACGTTGGCAAGATAACGCGCGCGAATCGGGGTTTGTGGTCACCAGCAATGTGGATGGTCAGTTTCAAAAAGCCGGGTTTTCCGAGCAGCGGATGGAGGAATGTCATGGGGCCATTCACTATTTGCAATGCACCGCACGTTGCACGGACGCCATTTGGGCCGCGCCTCGTCTGCACGTGGATATTGACCTTGAGCGAATGCTGGCCCAAGGCCCCTTACCCACGTGTCCACACTGCGGCGAATTGGCAAGGCCGAACATTCTGATGTTTGGTGATCGGGATTGGTTGTCCAGTCGCTCCGATGAACAACGCCAGCGTTTTTATGCCTGGAAAAGTGCGATGGCGGACAAAAAAAGGGTGACGATAGAACTCGGGGCGGGCACGACGATTGGCGGTATTCGCAGCAGAGGTCATTCAATGCCCGGTACCTTAATCCGGATTAATCCTAGAGAATCAAATGGTCCACCAGGCACGATTTCCATTGCACTGGGCGCGTTGGAAGCCCTGCAAGCCATTGACGGCATCCTTCAACAACAAGGCGTTTAAAGCCCGAAGCCACAAAAAACCGATAGCGGCGACGCAATAATTGCTTGCTCAACAAAGATAACATTCTGAAATAAAGGAACCCTCCCATGCCGATGCTGATTGAACATATTGATGCCATTGCCCGAAAAAAACAGCGTGATGTATTGTACGTCACGTTTCATTCCAAAAAACCGGATGATGACGATTTCTGGGGAGGACGACACGACTGGGAAGACGATCCGATGCGACAAACGGTTTGCCACTGGCTCACAGAACATCACATTGACTGGAAGCCGTGTGCCTACGTTGCCGATGAAAATTGTATCGCGCCTTATCATGGCCAGCTTTATTTGGATATTCCGTACGATGATCACGATCCACGCTACGTGCAGGTGCGGGATTATTTGGAGAATCCGGATGGCACGATGCGCTTTGAAACCGTGAGTTTCTGGTATCTGCCCTTGGAAAAAGCCATGGAAAATGCTCATCACGATGAACCGGGCTTTTGGGAACAATGGGCAAAAGATTTCTAACTCACCGTGGGTAGCCTCACGTCTGTAAACCCCTTTTTTACGAGATGAAAGCCATGAAAAAATCTAACTCTACGCGTCCTCTAACACCCTCCGAAATTGACCAACTACTTATGCTGAATCAGCGGCTGGCAAAGCTGGAGCGTTACTTGCTGGATGAGGCTCAACGATTAGAGCCGCCCTTACAAAAGCGCGTTGCCGATCCCGATGATGCGCTGAATGACTATGAAATTGAAGCCAAGCTTCATTACACGCTCCGAGCCAGCGATCCCGCTTTTGATGAAGACGAGGATAACTTTATGACGGAGCGCGATTACAATTTAAAGAACTTGCGTGAAGATACGATACTCTGTGACGGATTTGACTGGCGCGAACCCGGCCTAATGCTTGAGCTGAATCAAGCGCCGCACTGTCGGCTATTCCATGAGCTGTACGATCACGGTTATGGTAAAGCGCGGAGGAAGTTATCGCTGCGGGATTGTTTACGGGTGGGTTCAATCTGGGTGATTATTTCTGTTGAGCATCAAGCCGACCTGGATATTGATCGTGGGAAGTGGCTGACCATGGACGATTATTGAAACTGGAAAGCCATCCATCTTTTACCGTGGACGCTAAGCTAAAATATTAACGTGGGAAATGCAGTATTAGGGAAACTTGCGCCTTAGCTCCTATAATATGCCGACTCGTTAAATGGATATGACTCATCAACTGTTAAAGCAGGTGGAGCATGAGCATAACGAGTTAAATCGCCGCCTTGATGAAGAGGCGACAGAACACAGGAAGCTGACGGCGCTGCTAACTCATCAGCAGGCCACTATTTCGGCTCTTGTCCTAGTTTTATCTGCGATACTTAGGAAGCTCTTTGGCTGATGATGAACGACAAGCGTAGATTAATTGTTTATTATTCTACGCTTAGTCAACTATAGATAATGCCAATTAACGTGGAGGTGTATAGCTTTTTAGTTGAACTCCACTTTTACTATCCCGGATTTGAATGATGCTAGTACCATCAATTATTTTTGTCATTAACAAGGTAAATTCCTTAGTACCATTGCCATTCATATCATCAATCAAAGTAAGACTTACACCCTTATAATCAGCAGAGCTAAGAAAACTTACATTGCTTATAAGAGCTTCAGAATTGAAGTCGTAGCTCAATACTTTAATTATTGCCCTATCATTGCCGAGTAAAATAAATTCATCAATACCGTCGTTATTAGTATCACCAGTAATCATGTTGGTATAAGTTTTGAATGCTTTATTCCATTCACAAATATATGAATAAGGGCCTAATGAACTTGAAAATGTATACCATGTTCCATTGCGTACTATAGCTAGCTTAAAATCTCCAGATCCATATCCTGTTGTGCCTATGGTCGTACCAAATGGACCAGGAGTTCCAGCAAATCCAAGAGGTAAAGGATTGTAAGTCCAATTTTCCCCTGTTATCCATTGCCATTGCATTTTAGATATATCACCATAAGCGGCTGCATTAACCTGTCCCCCAACCCATGAATAACTGCTGTAGATATTTATTAATGAATTATCTCGTAGCCAATTGTTCTCTAATTGAGATGTAATGGTTGCTAGATAGCCTTTTTCCGCTGTACATGCATCATTTGCATCTTGCCATGTCTTAGGGGTATCAAAGCGTTGATAAGTATGTTTAGTTGTTGAATTAAATAGTTTTTCTGAATCCGCTTGTGCAGAATTAATAAAAGTTAAAAAAATACTTGCTAGTAAAAAAAATAGTTTGCGGCTTACGTTCATGACTTCCCCTATTTGATGATGAAATTGAGTATACTGTAGCTGGTCAAGTATAATCTATATAAAGCAGGTAGGTTACCCCAAATTTAGACTGATTTTACATTTTCTGTGGATGGGAAATACCCCGCAGCAACCGGCTTGATCCTTGTGACTGTGACGGGTTTGTCTATAAAGAACGCCATCTGATTGAGTGCTTCTTCGGTAAAATCAAACATTATCGGCGAATCTTTTCTCGTTTTGAAAAATGGGCTAGAAATTATAGGGGCTTTATTCGTTTCGTTTCAGCTCTCATTGGGTTACGATGAAATGTCAACACAACCTAGCCATAGACGATTATAAAATGTAGTTAGAAATGACAAAACAGGCTCAATGTCCTGCAAAATAAAATACACCGATTACCCTATGAAATCGGGAAGAGCCAGATGTTTTATGGACATCGGACGTTCATATATTAATTTTTGTGATAGGTATTGTCGCAAGTGCCAGCGCTGTTGCCGTTTAATTTACATAGGGGCTGAATGGTTACTGACTATCTTGATCACGAAGATGGCTGCATCAAAACCTAATAATATTCATAAACCCCGTTGATGAAATTTAATTGGCCGACTTTATACCCTTTTTCATCCAGCATAATCAGTAATCCATTTCTTTTTCCATCGGTGTAATGGGTTTCAATATACTTATTTCCATTGGGATGGCGGGTAATATGTTTACCCGTAAAAGGCGTATTATTAGGAAAATAAGCCATATTATTTTTAATATCTAGATTTTCGGTAATAACTATTTCTTGTGGTTTTATATCGTTTACCACTTTATTTTTAGTATCAGAGACGGTATTTATTCGCTTGATTTTCGTAACAACCGTTTTTTGTTTATACTTCACCCGGTCAAGAATTGAGCTTTTTCAAAAAGCTGAAAGCGTAACGTTAGCAACGCATCAAGAGCAGACTTATGTTTTGTATGGGTGTTGTTCAGGCAATTTACAATAGCCATCTTGAACGGTTCGAAGCTTGGGTAATA
>CANNKH010000119.1 GCA_947504985.1 Methylococcaceae bacterium
ACATCAAGACCTTGACGTTCGACATCTTCAGCAACACGTAAACCGATTACCATATCCACGATTTTGAAGGCGGCGAAAGCAACCGCGCCAGACCATAAAATCGCAATGCCTACGCCCCATGCCTGACTGATAAGTTGCGTCATCATGCTATATTCAGCGACGCCATTACTAACATAATCCCAAACACCCGTACCGCCTAGCGCTGGGCTGGCAACGACTGCCGTACCTAATGCGCCAATGATGCCACCAACCCCATGAACTCCGAAAGCATCTAACGAATCGTCATAGCCCAGTTTAGCTTTAAGGCTAGTCACCGACCAAAAACATACCGCACCCACAACTAAACCCAGAAAAATAGCGCCCATTGGACCTGCCCAACCGCAAGCGGGTGTAATAGCCACCAAACCGGCAATCGCGCCTGAGGCACCACCTAACATACTGGGTTTGCCACGCATTAACCATTCAGCGCCAACCCAAGACAAGGTAGCCGCTGCTGTTGCCAGTAAAGTATTAACAAAGACCAGTGCAGCCAAGCCATTCGCTTCCAGATTAGAGCCGACATTAAAGCCAAACCAGCCAACCCAGAGTAAAGAGGCACCTATCATCGTCATTGTCACGCTATGCGGTGCCAATGATTCTTTTTTATAACCAATCCGTTTGCCAACGATTAAACAGCCTATTAAACCCGCAATACCGGCATTGATATGAACAACAGTACCGCCAGCGAAATCAAGCGCGCCTTTTTGGAACAGGAAGCCTGCGGTAGCGGCCGCTTTTTCAGCAGCAGCAGCATCAGTATAAGCATCAGGACCAGCCCAATACCAAACCATGTGCGCCATTGGCAGATACGCAAAGGTAAACCAGATCAGCATGAACATTAAGATGGCTGAAAATTTAACGCGTTCAGCAAAAGCACCAATAATCAATGCTGGTGTAATCGCTGCAAAAGTAAGCTGGAAGGCAACATAAATGTATTCAGGAATATAGACCCCTTTGCTGAAAGTGGCCGCCATTGAGTCTGGGGTAATCCCGCTTAAGAACATTTTGCTCAAACCACCAAAGAAAACATTGCCTTCGGTAAAAGCAACGCTGTAGCCGTAAAGTGCCCACAATATCGCCATCATCGAGAAAATGACGAAGACCTGCATTAATACGGACAACATGTTTTTGGCACGTACCATGCCGCCATAAAACAAGGCCAAGCCAGGAATGACCATTAAAATGACTAATACCGTTGAAATCATAACCCAGGCGGTATCGCCTTTGTTGACTGTCGGCACTGGTGCTGCTGTTGCGGCGACAACAGGTGCAGCGACTTCGGCAGGGGTAATGGCGGGTATGGCAACAGCAACAGGCTCAACCGGCGTCGCGATCGTTGTGGTTTCTACCGCTGAAGGCTCTGGGTCGGCATAACTAAAGCCTGCAAAGCTTAGCAAGGTAATGACTATAAAACTGCTTAGTAGTTGTTTCATTTTTACTCCTTAAAACTTAAAGTGCTTCTTCGCCAGTTTCTCCGGTACGAATCCGAACAACCTGCTCCAAATTGGTTACAAAAATTTTACCGTCACCTATTTTTCCGGTATTGGCCGCTTTGGTAATGGCTTCTACGGCGAGATCCACCAAGCTTTCTGCTACCGCCACTTCAACTTTGGCTTTAGGTAAAAAATCAACAACATACTCAGCTCCACGGTAAAGCTCGGTATGACCTTTCTGGCGTCCAAAACCTTTAACTTCGGTAACGGTGACTCCAGAAACACCTATATCTGAAAGCGCCTCGCGGACATCATCCAGTTTAAAAGGTTTTACGATAGCGGTTATTAGTTTCATTGGTTCCTCTCTTTAAGTAAATTAACGACTCATAATTGTTAAAGCATGGAACATGCCAAATTTAAGGTTAATTGAATGTCGATGCCTTCTGAGCAAAACAAGAATAATCATAATTATATTTGCACCATGATGAGTCGTTATAAATTTTAATGAGCGGTATTGGTGCAGTTGAATCGTTTAAAATTGATAATACGAATTTATCGTCGGGCAAAAAAAATGCGCCCTAAGGCGCATTTTTTATAACCTAAGTTTTTTAATTAAAACTTAACGGTCACATCAGTAGAGAACAAGAATTGGTTATCTTGGTTTTTGCCGTCAAAAGGTAACGCACCAGCAACCGCAGTAGTATCTTCAACCCAATCATAGCGAACATTAGGACGGATGCTTAACCAGGTTTTTGGTTTCCAGGTAATGCCAGCCGTCAATTCATAATAACTTGCTGCTATTGCTGTACCGGTTGGGTCAAAAGGACGACCTGGCGCCCAAACTCTAAAGCCGTTTTGGTCACGGAACCATTCGCCGCGAATACCCACAGTCAAATCATCTCTGACATCGTAGTATAAATGGCTGTTGATACCGTACCACTCGGCATTGCCGCCACCTGCCAGTACGTTATCGGCAAAACCGTGATCATGTTGCAAAACCAAATGGGTTTTTTCATTGAAATTATGTTTTAACACAACACTGTACATAGCCCAGTCAGCGCTGTTAGTTTCGGAGACAGAACCGTAAGTACCGGCAATATTTAATGAAGTACCGTTATCAGCAGTAAATGTTACTCCCATCAAACCTGACCAGTTGCCTAGTTGAGCATCAAAGTTACCATCCCAACCGCCGGTTTCACTACCTGTTACCGCACCCGCCATAACTGACCAATTGCTGTTGAAAGCATAGTTGCCCATAAAGCCGGTATGGGTAAACGGTTCGCCAAACTGCATGGTATAAGCATGACTGTAGAAAAAGTTATCAGGCGCCGGTACGGTTTCATAACCAATCGGCGTATAAAAATGACCGATTTTAAGATTCAAACCATTACCGATGGGCACATACGTTTCCAGATACGCTTGTGGCACGGCTAAGCCATAGAAACGGTTATTGCCGCTACATTTAGTGTAACCCGTACAATCTCTTAACAAATCCAGATCCCAGCCAGGATTATTTCCTGAATAAGCGCCATAAGCCTGGGTAAAAGCAGCATCGGTACCGAACATCACGTCAAAGCGTGCGCCGAAATCCCATGCGCTGCCTTCAGTAGCCACTGCGCGTTGAATATAGGCATTTAACTGGTTTAACTGAGGCTCAGCAGAACGGTCGCCAAAAGTTACTGGACCGTTAAAGTTATCCGCAGGATCGGTTGCATTGTAGGTAATACCTGCATTCGCCCAAGCGCCTGCGGTAAAGCCATAATGTTTAATTTCCTCAATCAAGCCATCAGCAGCATAAACATCATTTGCACCTATACCCATTGATAAAAGGCTACTTGCCGCTACAAACAGCATTTGGTTTTTACGTTTTGACATTGTTTTCATTATTGAAACTCCCTTAAGGGTAAGTTATGAGTATTAACTTCTTTGTTGCCTTAAGGCAACTTTCTAGCATTTCACCATAAAACACTATAAAAAATAAAGCATATTGTATGCCGTTTTAATAAGCTATTAATAAATAAGAAATTGTAAATGATTGTGTCCTTTTTTATCAACTCTATTGCACTGAAATAGTGCTAACAAGCCATCGTTTGTGTCAATAGTGTGCGCTCGCTGTTGTCTATCAACAACAAAAACTTAGCGTTAGCAGTTAAAGTCATTCACCTATTTAAGATTAAATAATGACATTTGCAATGCGTCTTTTTTATTGGCTAACTCATCAAAAAAAATGTATCGTTATCGCGCTCGGCAAAAATGCTGACTTAATAACATAAATACTGAGGAGACGATTGATGTCTGTAGAAAACGTACTAAAAATGATTGAAGAAAACGACGTAAAATTCGTCGATTTTCGTTTTTGCGATACCCGTGGTAAAGAACAACATGTGACATTCCCAGCTCATTCCATCAGTGAAGACACTTTTGAAGATGGCAACATGTTTGACGGTTCTTCAATTGCAGGCTGGAAGCACATTAATGAATCAGACATGATTTTAATGCCTGATCCAGAAACTGCTGTAATGGACCCCTTTTTCGACGACAACACATTAATACTGCGTTGCGATATTATCGAACCTAAAAACATGCAAGGTTATGAGCGCGACCCTCGCTCACTGGCAAAACGCGCAGAAGCTTATTTGCAATCAACCGGTATTGCTGATACTGCCTTCTTTGGCCCTGAAAACGAATTCTTCATTTTTGATGATATTCGTTGGGGTACCGACATGAGCGGTTCTTTTTACAAGATTGATTCTCAAGAAGCCGGCTGGAACTCAGAAAAAGTTTATGAAGATGGCAACATCGGTCATCGTCCAGGTGTTAAAGGCGGTTATTTCCCCGTGCCTCCAGTGGATTCATTTCAGGATATGCGTTCAGCCATGTGCTTGACTCTGGAAGAATTAGGCATGATTACTGAAGTACATCATCATGAAGTCGCGACGGCTGGACAATGCGAAATCGGCGTAAAATTCAACACCTTGGTAAAGAAAGCCGATGAAGTTTTAGGCTTGAAATATGTCGTTGCCAATATTGCTCATGCTTACGGCAAAACCGCGACTTTTATGCCAAAACCAATGGTTGGCGACAATGGCAGCGGAATGCACGTCCATCAATCACTAGCTAAAGACGGCGTGAATCTGTTCTCTGGTGATTTATACGGCGGCTTGTCTGAAACCGCACTTTATTACATCGGCGGTATTATTAAACACGCAAAAGCATTGAATGCTTTCACCAATGCGTCAACTAATAGCTACAAACGCTTAGTTCCAGGCTTTGAAGCCCCTGTTATGTTGGCGTATTCAGCGCGTAACCGTTCAGCTTCTATCCGTATTCCTTTTGTCAACAATCCAAAAGGTCGTCGTATTGAAGTACGTTTTCCAGACTCAACTGCAAATCCTTATCTAGCCTTTGCAGCGATGTTGATGGCTGGTCTTGATGGTATCCAAAACAAGATCCATCCAGGTGAAGCGATGGATAAAGATTTATACGATCTGCCACCTGAAGAAGAAAAAGCCATTCCACAAGTTTGTCACGCCTTCGACCAAGCATTAGATGCTTTGGACAAAGATCGTGAATTTTTAACCCGTGGTGGTGTTTTTACTGATGATGTGATTGATGGTTATATCGAATTAAAAATGCAGGAAGTGACTCGTTTACGTATGAGTACGCATCCTGTTGAATTTGATATGTATTACAGCTTGTAATATATACCTGTTTCATACCGTCCTAGACTGACTCATAAACCCGCAAGCTGTAAGGCTTAGCGGGTTTTTTATTGGCATTTTTGTGTCATCCAATAGCACCATATATAGCGTCCGAAGCTACGCCTTGGCTACTTGCCGGAAATTGATTTAGCCGGTGTTTTAGTGCGTAGTTTTGCCCCAGGCTGTACGTCGGAGAACCAAAATCTGGTGCTTTGGCGGTGGGGAAACATCGGCGAAAGCCAAGTGAGCTTGATTGACGATTTTGGGCAGTTGCCGAATACTGCCGATTCTTGGCGGACAAAACCTGACTAATCTGACTGTTAGCAATAGGGCGCTTTGGCCAACTTGATTTATTCAAAAACGCCCTGGTGAACCCGCTATCAATTCCCTCAATACATCTTTGCAGGCCGTCATGTTCTTCTCGGTATTCTCATTGTACCTATCGCCCCATCGGTTATCGTATTGCGGTGTCAGCCTGTCTATCACCAGTAAATCATAAATGTTCACCCATTCGCCCTCGACCCTGATCGCCAATTTGGGGTTAAAAATGTAATAACCGCGCCGTACCCGATAAAACAGCTTGCGGTTACCCTTATCGTCTTTACTTACCTCGTTTTTGGACAAAATGCTCGACAGATAGGCCCGCACTTTGCGGCGTTCAGGTAGAATGCCGGACGGTATATGTTGCACGGCATCAATAATGTCCTGGGTGGCGAAACCTTCCAGACGGTAGCGCATTTTCTTCGGCATCACGCGGTAAAACAGGGCAATCATCAAATTGAGCATGAAGAACTCCATGCCGTGTTTGTCGAGCTTAATCAAGCGGCCATCGACTTGGATGCTAAGGCTGCTCGGTTCCAGCAAGTCGTAGATGTCCGCCAGTTTCTTTTTCGCGTAAGCATCGCTACGGTCGGCTTGCGCCAGGGCGATTTGAAAAGCCGTCAAGCCATTGCCATCGACTTTTTCGGTGTCAGCACCCACGTCAAACAAGGCTTTGATGACTTCAGTGTTGCCCAACCAGGTGGCGACCATCAGCGGGGTTTGGTTGAAGACATTTCGAAAATCCGCGCCGTAACTGTCGGTTTGCTTTAGCACGGCATCCGGTTTTTTAAAATTGTAAGTGGCGTAATGCTTTTGTTGCATGATCTGCAAGGCTTTGTCCGGTTGTTTGGCGGCCTTGAACTCGGCTTTTTGCAAGGCCATGATGATGTCCCTGTCTTCATACACCAAGCCATATTCAAGCAAGGTCATACGGGCGTTTTTGTCATTGCCTTCCAATGCGGCCCGTTTTAAATCCGGCAACACCGTGTTGGTGATGACCTGCCAATCCGGTGTTTTTTGTTTGAGGATTTCGCTACGGATGCGCTCGGCTTGTTCCTGTTTGCCTTGCAGTTCCAGTTTATGCGCTTCCTGCCGCCACGCATCCAAGCTGGAATTCTGGCTGGCAAGCTGCAAACTGGCCTGCGCATTACGCAAACCGACCAAGTCCAATAACGGTTGCATGGGGCTGCTTTCTATCCAGTACAGGTTCTTGATCGCCCGCGTCAGCGCGACATACAAGGCGTTGACGTAAAACTTGTACACTTCCAGCGATTTGTCGGTCTTGTCCTTGACGCGGGCATATTTAATGTCCCGATCTAAATCGGCGGCGACTACGCCTTTACAAATTTCGCGGTAACGGGTTTCTTCCTGACTTAAAAAATTGTAGAGGATGATGTTTTCATATTCCAGGCCCTTGGCTTCCTGAATGGTGAACACCAGTGGCGTGCGGAAATGCTGTTGCGCGGCGGGTTTTTGTTCGACGGTCATAACGATGACCGCAAACAGCGTGGACGCACGGGTTTTGCTGTCCAATTCCTCGCGGATCGCTACGGTGTCCTGCAAAAACAGCACTTCACCTTGGTTGTGCCCATTGCTTTCGACCAGATAATGGCTTTCCTTGTCGATCGAGCCGAAGCGTTGGTTTTTGATTTTTAAAATCTTGTTGGCAATGTCGGTGACTTGCGGCGAATTACGGTAATTGGTGTTGAGAATGCGGATCAGCTCGTCCGCCGATTGCAAGTCTTCCTGCCTGTAAAACAGGCTTTTGACCTTCGACCAGGAAAAGAAGTTGGGATGGACAATCTGGTTGGAATCGCCGCACAAGATAAAATCCGAAACCTGCCGCAACGATTTCATAATCAGATACAGCTGGATGTTGGTCAAATCCTGCACTTCATCGACGATAACAAAATCATAACAGGGCTGAACGTGCTGTAAATACTGGTGGCTGACGATATTGCTGTCGTAAAGCCGCTGTTCTTGTAAAAAGACCAGATATTTTTCAAACACGCCGTAGACTTCCTCACGCTCTTCCGCGAGAAAAATTGACTCCTTAACGCCCAGATTCAGATAATCCTCACGGCTTAACCAGCTTTTATCGGTGGCAGGCCCAGTGATGACCCCGCGAAACTCCTCAAACACCTTGTGGGCATCTTTCAGGGTTTTGCCTTGGCGAAAACGGCTAAACCAGTGCTGGAAGGCCTGGAAGCTAATCGGTTTGCCGTCCGGTACGTGGATGCTTTCCAAAAATTCCTGGAACGACAAAAAATCCACCTGTTGCTCAGGATTGTCGTAATGGTGGGCGTAATACAGATCGCGCGAGTTCTTCACCAGATAGGCTGACTGCGTGACATACAGCACATCGCCGATGGCCTGTTTCATTTTTTCCAGCGTCAACGCAGTCTTGCCGCTGCCCGCCGAGCCGATGACAATCAATGGTGGTTGCAAATCATAAATGGACTGCTGGCGTTCATCGAATGAGATGATCTTGTCGAGCAGGTTGAACGTGCCGTGGTTGGGGTTCAGGTAAACCAGCGATTTGTCGGCTGTCCCGTCCGGCTTGGTGATAACGGGAATCTTGTCTTCATCAATCTGGCCGACCTGACGAAGAAAACGCGAGTCTTCATAAACGTGGTTTTTGATGAATTCCAGCATCAACAGATAGCTTTCATCCTGATGGCGATAAACCGAAAACAACAGGCGGTCACGCTGGTTAAGCCGCGCCCGATATAAATTGTCCCCCACTTTTTTGACTTCCGCCGACTTGAAGTCATCGTCCTCCAAGTATTTTTTCAGCTTGGCAAAGCCTGGGATAGTTTTGGGGTTGAGTTCGTTGTAAATGAGGACTTTCATAAATCGTGAGGCTGATGAGTTAGGTTTAATTGTGGCTTATGAGATGCCAATCATACAAGTTCCAGACTAACTTGTCCTTTAGAAGCTATCTGGAAAAACATTAAACTTATCCATAGCCGGTAACTCAAAAT
>CANNKH010000120.1 GCA_947504985.1 Methylococcaceae bacterium
AATAATTGTTGGATTTAACGCTGTATTAGCCATCTTTCATAAACAGCCAGCCAATTTTCGTCTGAAATTTAGCAAGCCTTTCAGTTAGATTTTTATTTTTTGCTTTTTCGGTCAGACACTACCTATGCTGAAGCAACGGCGTTAAAACGCCGCTTTGCCGGTTTTAGCGATTGGCGATTGCCGAATATCGTTGAATTGCAGACCATTGTCGAGCGGGAAAATGTTCGTCCTGCTATTAACACCACCGTGTTTCCTAATGCCAGCCGCAGTTGGTTTTGGTCGTCTTCGCCCTATGCTTACAATAGTAGCCTCGCGTGGAACGTCAACTTCGATGATGGCTACGGCAACAACGGCAACAAGAACACCGGCAGCGGTGTTCGGCTCGTGCGCGGAGGACAGTGGACTTTTGGTTCTTTGCCTCAGACTACCCCAACCAGAAATTTTACCTTTCATCAAGATGGCACGGTCACCCATCAACGTACCTGCTTAAGGTGGCAACGCTGTGCGGTGGGGCAAACCTGGACGGGTTCAACGTGTTCAGGGGCGATCAAAACCTATACTTACGCTGAGGCACAGCAGTTGACCAGCAGCTTGGCTGGTTTTAGCGACTGGCGTGTTCCCAATGCCAATGAACTGTTAAGCATCGTCGAATACGGCGCTTATCGCCCCGCCATTAACACGACCGTGTTTCCTAAAAGCGGTAACGGTGGGTTTTGGTCGTCTTCGCCCTATGCTAACTATAGTAGCTACGCGTGGATCGTCAACTTGTATTATGGCTACGACGGCAACGGCGGCAAGGGCAACGACTACGGTGTCCGGCTCGTGCGCGGAGGACAGTGTATTTTTGGTTCTTTGGCTGATTTAAGCACCACCATCACCGCGTCTACCAACAGCGTTAAATTAAACGAAAACATCACCTACACCGCCACGATGACCAACAACGGCACCGCAGCAGCTACCAATGCCGCCTTGATTTTTAACTTCCCACTACAGCCAATAACGTATGTCACGGTACCGCCGGATTGTGTGCCCGATGGTCAAAATTACCGTTGCAGCGTGTCCAGTTTGGCAGCAGGCGAAAGTTTGACTAAAGCCATCACCGTTAATTATGACCAACTCGGTGCGTTAAATATCGTGAGTTCGGCGATGACTGACAGCGACGATAGCGAGGTAACTAATAACCAAGCGCAAGTGATGACCACCATTACGCCGTAATTTCGGTCTGTCCACAGTTAATCATAAGTATCTCACAAACCCTGATTATCGTCATTCCGGCAGGGATTGCCGGAATCCAGATGCCAAGGATGGCAATGTTTGGGGTTTCTCCCCCAGATGGTTCTTGAAAATGGCGGTGTTTAGCGTGAACTTCACGTCCATGTGTCCTAGATTCCGGCAATCCCTGCCGGAATGACGGCCTAGAAAACTTGTGTAGATACTTATGCCGCCTGAGAGAGAATGTCTTCATCGGCTTTTTCACGAATATAATCCATGATGCTATCCACGCACAGCCGACCCTGCAATTTGCCAGCGTTATCGATAACAGGCGCGGAAATTAGATCATAGCGTTCAAAGGCGCGCGAAACTTCAGCGGCATCCTGATCGGTCTGAAACACCACAAAATCAGTCACCATGACATCCGCAACATGCCTAGAGGGAATATGGGTCAATAAGCGTTGTAACGGCAAAATACCTTTTATTTCGTTATGCTGATTGACGACGAATAATTTATCGGTGTGACTAGGCAATTTGCCTAGTTTCCGAATATAAGACGAAATAGCTTTTAGCGTCATATCATCTCTGATGGTAATCATGCCAAAATCCATCAATGCCCCCACCTGATTATCTTGATATGACAGGATGGCATTCAAATGGGTACGTTCTGTGCTGTTTAACGAGCGCAGGATTTTCAGCATCGCGCGTTTAGGAAGATCAGCCGCTAACTCGGCCAATTCGTCAGCATCCAGATTACCCGCGACATTAGCCAATTCTTCAACCGCCATACCGGAAATTAGCGTTTGCCTAACCGCATCCGATACTTCCAGTAAAACCTGCCCTTCTAGGCTAGATTTTATGGCATCCCAAGCCGTTTTACGTTGATCCAGAGGCAATGATTCAAGAATGTAAGCGATGTCGGCCGGATGTAAGACCGCAAATTTTTCCTGGAGCCGAGTTTGTTGCTGTTTATGCAGAACAGCTTCAACTAATTCGCGTTTAATGGCAGGATTTCTTTCAACCAATGACTTTTCAAGCTGCTGTTTTTCGAGCAACGTGATGACTTCGTGCAATTGATGCTGCAAAAATTCTTCGGTATGGAGTTTGTCAGCGGTTTCCATAGTTAAATCAGAGGGATAATGGGAGATGAACTTTATCGGTGGGTAATGAGGTTGTTGATCGCCTCCATAGCAAGTCGCTACCTAAGGATTGAGCATGAAATAACTTCGGCAATGATAATGACTGCCAGTCCTTTGAGGACTGGCAGTCATGGCGCATACACAACAAAGTGTGTTGCACTCATGCCTAAGACAGCTTAAAAAATAACCTTGTTAAGGGTATTTAACCGGTCTAGGCTCGAGTTTCCAGATCTCGTTGTTGTATTCTGTGATGGTTCGATCCGTAGAAAATTTGCCACTGTTTGCACAATTTAAAATACTCATTTTTGTCCAACGCTCTTTATCCTGATAAGCATCTTCAACGCGTTTTTGCGCATCAATAAAGCTGCGGAAATCAGCGATAGTCATCCAGGGATCGTGCGGGCTTTTAATGGACGCAATCAAGTCATCAAAAATACCCGGTTCAAACTGATTGAAATGACCTGATTCCAAAAGATTCATCACGCGCTGCAAATCATCATCCTGGTCGATAATCGAGATCGGATGGTAATGGCGGCGTCTAGCTTCAATTTCTGCTTCCGTCAAACCAAACAGGAAGAAGTTTTCATCACCCACTTCTTCTCTGATTTCAATATTAGCGCCATCCAGCGTCCCAATCGTGAGTGCGCCATTCATCATTAATTTCATGTTGCCAGTACCTGAAGCTTCTTTACCGGCAGTGGAAATTTGTTCGGAAAGATCGGCGCCCGGACAGATTTTTTCCATTGCGGAAACACGATAATCCGTCAGGAAGAATAACGTTAATTTATCGCCAACCGCCTCATCAGAATTAATGACTTTAGCGACATTATTAATCAATTTGATGGTTTTTTTGGCCATCGCATAACCAGGCGCGGCTTTACCCCCGATGAGTACACAACGGGCAACCCAGTTACTGGTATCGCCGCGTTTAATACGGTCATATAAATGAATGACATGCAGTACATTTAAGATTTGTCGTTTATATTCATGAATACGCTTAACCTGCACATCAAATAACGCATCAACATTCAAATTAAGATGTGGATATTGCTGTTTTTTGTAATCGATTAAGTGTTGTTTAGCCTGTTGTTTTATATTTCTCCAACGCGCTCTAAAAATAGGATCGTCAGCATAAGGCGTCAGCTTGTGTAGCTCAGACAAATGCGTTATCCAGCCCTCACCAATCGTTTCGGTAATTAATTTAGCAAGCTCGGGATTGCAACCCGCCAACCAGCGGCGTGGGGTTACGCCATTGGTTTTATTGTTAAATTGCTGTGGCCATAATTCATAAAAATCACGGAATAAACCCTGTTGCAGTAACTTTGAATGCAATTGAGCCACGCCATTCACTGAAAAACTGCCCACGATAGCCAGATACGCCATACGCACCTGTTGCGGATTACCTTCTTCTATAATCGACATGCTACGCAGGCGGGCATTATCACCTGGCCAATGTGCGGCGACTTCTGATAAAAATCGAGCGTTGATTTCAAAGATAATCTCCATCAATCTCGGCAATAACCGCTGCATTAACGGGACAGGCCATTTTTCCAACGCTTCCGGCAACAGCGTATGGTTGGTATAGGCCATCGTCCGTTTGGTAATGCTCCACGCCTCAGTCCAGCCCAAACCATGAATATCCATTAATATCCGCATGAGTTCGGCAATGGCAATACTCGGGTGGGTATCGTTAAGCTGAAAGCAGTTTTTATCGGCAAATTCGCTGAAATTTTCACCGTGCATTTTTACCCAATGCGAAATAACATCCTGCAAACTGGCGGAGGCTAGAAAGTATTGCTGACGCAAACGTAACTCTTTGCCGTTTTCGTTGGCGTCATTCGGATACAACACCATCGTAATATGTTCAGCCGTATTCTTTGCGGCAACGGCTTCTGCATAATCACCCGCATTAAATTCGTCGAGATTAAATTCTTCAGTCGCCACCGCTTTCCATAAACGCAAGGTGTTGACCGTATTGTTTTGAAAACCCGGTATTGGCGTGTCATAAGGCACCGCCAAGACATCATTGGTACTTATCCAGCACATGCGATGATTACCTTGTTCGTCAACCTGTACTTCGGTATGACCGCCAAACTTAACCGGCCAAGTATATTCCAGACGTTCAATTTCCCAGATATTCCCGTGACGCAACCAGTGATCAGGCTTTTCAACCTGCTCACCATTGACGATACTCTGCACAAACATCCCGTATTCATAACGTAAACCATAACCGATAACAGGCAATTGCAGGGTGGCACAACTGTCAATAAAGCAGGCGGCCAGTCGACCCAAACCACCATTACCCAAGCCGGCATCTGGCTCACTTTCAATCAGTTCTTCAATTTCTACACCGAGATCATACATCGCGTGAGTCACAACATCTTTTACGCCGAGATTAAGCATCGCATTGCTTAAGGTTCTACCCATCAAAAATTCCATTGAAATATAAAAGGCTCGTCGACTATGAGTCTCTTTGTAGGTTTTGTGGGTGGCTTTCCAACGTTCCATCAAACGGTCGCGAATGGCTTGCGATAACGCCTCGCCAGCATAAAAAGGCGATCGACAATCTTCATCTCTACCCAGTAAATGGATGTAATATTGTTTAAAATCAGCGATAAAATCTTTTTTTTTCATGCCAGGCACAGTAATTTCTGTGATGGCAGCATTAGGTTTGCTTAAGATAAAACGTTTATATGGCATCGTATATGGCATCGTATATTCCTCGCATAAGGGCTTAAATAATAAAAGTGAGATAATTAGTAATTCAGCGTAACGGTTTAGCGATTGCCAAGCATTCTAAAATTTCCTGCCAGAGTTGGTTATAAGCAACGACTGATGTACCTTTTTTAAGGTAACTACCCAGTGGCTTACGCTCCAAGCCCATGCGTTCAATATCGCTGGCATAAGGGATGCTTGAAGCTAGCATTTCAGGATGCTTTTCAAGCAAACTCAGCATAATGTCTTTGTGCATTTTTTTTCGCCTGTCCACCATTGAAAAAAAGGGGATTAGCTTAAGTTTCGTTAACTGTTGTTCGGCAATGAATGTTTTTAGCTGTTCAAGTGTACGCAGAGACAGCGTGGTTGGAATAATCGGTGACAATAACGCATCGGCAGCCTCAAAAACAGCTTCAGATAACAATGAAATACTGGGCGGACAATCCAGAAAAATAATGTCGTAATCTGCTTCGAGCGGCTTGAGCAGTTTTTTAAGTTGCTGGGTTGGTTTTTTTTTCCCATCAAGCACTAGATCCAAGTTTCTAAAGGAAAAATCTGACGGCAATAAGTCCAGATTTTCAAAATCGGTACCTTTAATCAGGCCATCCAGCTCGCATTTTCCGGCGATTAAGTTTTTACTGCCGCCTTTAATCTTGGGCTTGATACGGAAATAAAAACTGCTGGCGCCTTGTGGATCAAGATCCCAGACTAACGTTCTAAAGCCACTACTCGCGGCGATAAACGCCAAATTAACGGCTGTTGATGTTTTGCCAACCCCACCCTTTATATTGTATACCGCCAATATTTTCATTACTTATCCCTAATTACATCGTACTTATTCAGTCCCCCTCTTTAAAAAAGAGGGGTTAGGGGAGATTTTCTTTAGATAAATCCCCCTCGATCCCCCTTTTTTAAAGGGGGAGGTGAATGCTTACATCACATCATATTGAAACTTATTAACCTAAAGCGAAAACACCTTAGGCAACTCGCAATAAATAACCCCCCACTCAGCAACAAATATTCATCTGATCCCCCCCTTTGAAAAAGGGGGGCTAGGGGGGATTTGATATGCAACGACCATTCTTAAATCCCCCCTGCCCCCCTTTTTCAAAGGGGGGGTATTTATTGCGAGTTGCCTTACTCTAATAAAGCAACGGTTTCCTTGTCATCACCGATTTCTAAAACGCCCACATCACGCAGCTTCCTTTCCATGGCTTTTGTTCTCGTGTCTTTTAATTTCTCCAGCGAACCGGATGCCGTCGTTAATTGTTTATGCACCAACGCCAGTTGTTCTGAATAAGTAGCAAATTCCGTTTTAACTTCCGCCAATACTTTCCATACTTCACTGCTGCGTTTTTGTACCGCCAGCGTTCTAAAACCCATGTGTAGACTATTTAACAGCGCCGATAACGTAGTCGGCCCAGTGATCGTGATGCGATATTTACGTTGTAGTAATTCAAACATCTGCGGATGTCTTAATACCTCGGCAAACAGGCTTTCAACGGGTAAAAACATAATGGCAAAATCGGTGGTATGCGGCGGATCGATATATTTTGAACTAATATCCTTGGCGAAATTTTCTACTGTTTTCAGTAATATTTTTTGTGCCTGATCAATTTTTATCACATCAGCTTCTTCATAAGCCAATAATAATACTTGATAACTTTCCATTGGAAATTTTGAATCCATAGGTAACCAAACGGTTTTTTCATCGGCTTTACCTGGTAATTTAACGGCAAACTCCACATTGGCCTGACTGCCTTTTTTAGTCGCCACATTGATTGAGTACTGCTCGGGCGTCAAAATTTGTTCCAAAATATTGCCTAATTGGTATTCGCCCAAGATGCCGCGTGTTTTGACATTGGACAGCACTTTTTTCAAATCACCAACCCCAATCGCCAAGGTCTGCATTTCCCCCAAGCCTTTATGGACTTGTTCGAGTCGGTCACTGACTTGCTTGAAGGATTCACCGAGACGTTTTTCCAACGTGGTTTGCAATTTTTCATCGACCGTTTTACGCATCTCCGTTAATTGCTGGGTATTGTCTTCCCTGATGGATCGCAGTTGTTTCTCAATAGTGTCGCGTATTTCCGTAATGCTGGCTTTGGCTTGCAGCGTTGCTTCGGTGTGCTGTTTGTTTAAATCAGAGAATTTTTCGCTTAATTGCCCGTTAAAACCGTTAATGCTTTCGGTAAATCGAGTTTCAAATGACTTTAGCCCCTCATTAAGTTCTTTGCGGTTCTCTTTGGCTTCCTGCTTAATACTTATTTCAAAAGCATCCAGTTTTATAACGGTTTTATCTCTGAATTCATCCTGTTTGCAATTTAAGGCTTCGCTAGAGGCTTGAAAGGCGGCGGTAACGGTTTGTTTAAAATCATTGTCGTTGTTAATCAACTTTTCTGATAAAGCATTCAACGCCGTTTTAAATAAATCCAGTTGTTGATTTTGTATGTTGCTGTTTTCAGCGACTCTGCTTAATAGCGTCTCCTGAAACAGGCTGAAGAGTTGATGCGTTTCTTTGCGGGTTTCAAAACTCATGTCGCGCAATTCTTTGCGTGAGTCGGCAAAGCCCTGCGTAATATTTTCTTCAGATAGCTTATCGTTTGCGCCAGCGCTTAAGCTATTGAGGTGTTTAAGGATATAAAAAAGCAGCACCAATATTATCAACAACAGGATGCTGATAATTGATACGGCAATGAGTAACGGCTCCGTCATGATTTTTCTCTGTGTTAAACCGCGACAATCAAACCATCTTCCATGTGCAAAACCTGACCCATTTTTGCCGCTAGTTCATGGTCATGCGTTACCACCAGAAAACTGACATTCAGCTCCTGATTTAATTCCAACATCAATTGGTAAACCTGCTCTGCGGTTTTGCTGTCCAGATTGCCGGTAGGTTCATCCGCCAAAATCAGCGCAGGCTGGTTAATTAACGCCCTGGCAACGGCGGCACGTTGACGCTCACCGCCGGATAATTCACCTGGTTTATGTTGAATGCGATGCCCCAAGCCCACGCGCTGCAATAATGCGCCAGCACGAATACGCGCCTGTTTTACCGATTCCCCGCCGATCAGCAACGGCATGGCAACATTTTCTAGCACAGTAAATTCGCCCAGCAAATGATGCGACTGATAAATAAAGCCCAACGATTTATTTCTGAGCCGCGCCAGTTTTGTGGCACTCACTTTATTAAGATTCACACCGTCCAACACCACCTCACCGCTGGTAGGTTTATCCAATCCACCCAGCAAATGCAGTAACGTGCTTTTACCAGAACCCGAAGCGCCCATAATGGCGACACGCTCGCCCGCTGCTATCGATAAATTGACGCCCTTGAGAACCTCAACATCCAATTCACCTTGCT